>JBOHAW010000184.1:0-12081 GCA_050697975.1 Gaiellaceae bacterium | reverse complement strand
CGTCTGCACGGCCGGGGCGGCCGCCGGGGTCGAGTGCTCCGGCCTCGTCGCGAGCGGCTCGTCCGCCGCGGTGGCCTCCGGGGCGAGCGCGAGCGTCGCGCCTGCGACGGCTGTCGCGGCCGGCACGTACCACTGGCAGTTGCGGGCCCGCGACGCGCTCGGGGCAACGTCGCTCTGGAGCGAGACCCGAAGCTTCCGGATCGATGCCACGCCGAACACGCCCGCGCTGCTCGCACCGGCGGCGGGCGCGGCCCGAAGGTCGCTCGCGCTCGAGACCTCCTACGTCGACCCGGACGGGGATGCGGGTGCGCTCGAGCTCCGCGTCTGCACGACCGAGGCAGCAGCCGGGGTCGAGTGCACCGGCCACGTCCTGACCGGCTGGTTCGCCAGCGTCACCCAGGGGGAGAGCGTGAGGTGGGCGCCCGGCGCGTCCCTCGCCGACGGGGTCTACCACTGGCAGGCGCGCGCCTCGGACACGCTCGGCGCCGTGTCGGCCTGGAGCGCCACGCGGACGATCCGCATCGACACGACTCCGCCCGACGCGCCCGCCGCTTTCGGCGGCGTCGTCGCCGAGGACGGGCTCACGCTTCGCTGGGAGCCGCCGCTCGGCGGCGAGGAGATGAGCAGCTACGTCGTCTACGTCGACGGCCGGGAGTCGCAGGCGCTCGGCGGGCAGACGTACGAGACGAAGCTCGGCCCCTTCGACGCGCGCGACGCCCGCAGGTTCTCGGTGCGGGCGATCGACGCCGCCGGCAATCACGGAACCCGGACGAGTGCTCTCGTCGGCGTACCCGACCTCGTCGGGATGACGCGCGACGAGGCCCGCGCCGCAGTGACGGCGCGGGGACTCGTCATCCGCGACGAGTCGGGACGCTCGATGCGGGCGGTGCGGCGCAACGAGGTCGTTCTCGCCCAGACGCCTGAGGCTCCGTCCATCGTCGGCACGGGCAGCGCGGTCGCCGTCGTGCTCTCCGCGCCCGCCAGGGTGGGGCTGCTCGGCTTCACCAAGCTGGGAGCCTCGTGCACGCAGCGTGGGCGGCTGACCGCACAGATCTGGCTCGGGGAGCGCGCTCGGGTCTCGGTCACGCTTCTCGACCGGCGCAAGGCGCGCGTCGCCTCCTGGCGCCTCGGCGCGCTTGCGGAAGGGACGCACCGGCTGACGCTGCGGCTCCCCTCGTCGCTCCGCCGTCCCGGGCACTACCGCCTCTTCGTCGTCGCTACGGCCGCCGGGCGGACGAAGCGCCTGTCGAGGCCGCTCACGCTCGAGCGTGCCGCGCTGCGCGGAGGCAGTGCGACCGGCGCCGGCCGGCCTTCCTCCGGCTGCGCCCGAGCGTAGGCGTACGAAGCGGCCTAGGTCGTCTCCCGGCTCGAGTCGGGCGTCTCGCCGGCGCCGAGACCGAGGCCTGCGAGTTGCTCCCTCACGCGCCTTTCGGCCTCCGGCGCGTCGAGCTTCTCGGCCACCGCCAGCGCGCGCGTCCAGAGCTCGGCGGCACGCGGGTTCGCGTGCAGGGCGGCGGCCTTTGCGCCGGCTCGCTCGAGGTAGTCGAGGGCCTTCGCCCTGTTGTCGCTCCGGGCGAAGTAGTGGGCGAGGATCTCGAGGTGGTCGTCGAGCGAGGCTGCGAACATCGTCTCGAAGGCCGTTCCGACGGCGCCGTACAGCTCGCGCCGCCGCGACGGCGGCAGCGTGGAGAGCGAGGCCTGGCGCAGCAGCCCATGTCTGAAGACGTACTCGGGCTCGGGGTACCGCCGGAGCTCGCGGACGATTTCCGCGCGGAGGAGAGCCGAGAGATCGCCGTGGAGGTCGTCGCTCGCGACGAGGTGCTCGAGCACCCGCAGCGGGAAGCTTCGACCCACGACGGCCGCCGTCTGTGAGAGCCGGCGTGCGCCGCTCGGCAGGCGGTCGATCCGCGCCAGCAGGAGGCTCTCCAGCGTGGGGGTGAGGGCTCTTCCCCCCGTCACCGTCGGCGCCCACGTTTCCCCGCGACGGAACCCGCTGGTCTCCGCGAATGCGTTCAGCAGCTCCTCGAGGTAGAGCGGATTGCCCTCGGCGCCCGCGACGATCTGCTCCAGCTCGCCCGGTCCGAGCTTCTGGCTTCGGGCAAGGCCGGCGAGGAGCTGCCTGGCAGCGTCGTCCGCAAGCGGCGCGAGGGCGAGCTCGACGGCCCGGTGCGCGTACTCGGCGAGGATGCGTACCCGCAGTCGCCAGCCTTCGGACGCCGGGTCCACGCGCGATGTCGCGACGAGCAGGAGCGGGACCCGATCGGCCAGCTCGAGCAGGTCGTCGGCGAGCTCCCGCGACGACCGATCCGCCCAGTGGACGTCCTCGATCGCGACGATCACCGGCCCCTGCCGCGCGAGGCTCGCGATCCAGCTCTGGTACGCGCGCCGGATCTCCGTGGCGAGCACCTCGGGAGCGAGGCGCCGCAGCCGCTCGTCGTCCTCCGGGTCGAGCCTCAGCGACAGCAACCGCCCGAGGTACGGCAGGACGTCGCGAAGCTCGGAGGCCGGAAGCAGGCCCAGCTTCGCGCGGAGCTTCGTCCGAACCGAGAGCTCGGCCTCGCCTTCCTCGGCTCCGACCCATCCCTTGAGCATCTGGATGAACGGCCCGTACAGCAGCTCGGTCCCGTAGGAGAGGCAGTGGCCCTCGAGCCACGTGACGCGCCCCGCCGCGAGCGATCTCAGCTCGGCGACGAGACGCGTCTTCCCGAGGCCCGCGTCGCCGATCAGGAGAAGGATCTGGCCGCGGCCCGCAGCCGACTCGTCGAGAACGGCGCGAAGGCGGGCAACCTCGGCCTCGCGGCCGACGAGGGGCGTCGGAGCGGACGCGTGGGCGGACGTCTGCGGACAGACGAGCCGCCACGCCTCCACCGGCTGCACACGGCCTTTGACCTGCAGCTCGTAGAGCGGCTCGAGGACGAAGCGGTGCACGAGGCTCTTGGCGGTCGCCTCGCCGACCACGATCGTTCCGGGGTCGGCCGCCGCCTGGAGGCGCGCGGCGACGTTGGTGGTGTCGCCGAGCGAGACCGCCTGCGGGTCTGCCGCGCCGACGAGGCCGACGGCCGTCTCACCCGTGTTGATTCCGATCCGCGCGTTGAAGTCCGAGATGCTCCACGCCGCCGCCACCTCCTCGGCGTACTCGCCGACGACCTCGAGGATGCGGAGGGCGGCCCGGGCGGCGCGCTCGGGATCGTCCTCGTTGGCGGAGGGGACGCCGAAGAAGGCAGCGATCCCGTCGCCCATGTACGCCTGCACGATCCCGCCGAACTGCTCCACGGCCCGGCTCATGCGCGTCACGCACTCGCCTACCAGCGCCTTGACCTCGTGGGCTGCGAGCCGCTCGCCGAGGCTCGTCGAGCCCACGATGTCGGCGAAGAGCGCCGTCACGGGCCGCAGCTCGTCCTCGACTCCGGGTCCCGCCTCCTCGGAGTCCGGGCGCGGCGATGCCGGGGATGCCGGGGATGCCTCCGGCAGCGGCGCGACCACGGTGCGGCTCTTGTCCACGGGGTCGCTCTCGATCTCGAGCGAAGTCGCGCCCGCCGTGACCACGTCGCCGGCCGCCAGCCGCCGCGCCGCGGCGATCCGCTCGCCGTTGACCCAGGTCCCGTTCAGCGAGCCGAGATCCTCGACCTCGAACTCGCCGTCGACGACTCGAATCAGCGCGTGCCGGCGCGAGAGCAGGGGATCGTCGACCGTCAGGTCGGCGTTCAGGCGGCCGAGTACGAGCTCCGAGTCGACGGGAACCCGGCGTCCGGCCAGCGGGCCCTCCGTAATCATGAGCGAGCGCACCGGGCGACTCACCCGAGGGCGTGTCCGCGCCGCACGCCGCTCACGCTACGAACGATTCGGAGTCGGGCGCGACGATGCGGTCAACTCGCCGGCTAGCCAGCTTTGCCGATCCGGTGGTGCCAGAACCTCCACCAGTTGAACAGCCCGGCGTGGTCACTCCCGCCTTCGCGTGCGACTACGAGGATGTCTTGATGAGTGGGCTGCGCGAGCTTCTCGTGCGTCCACACGATCACCGCGTCGCTGCCCTCGAAGAAGCAGGCTCGCCGGCCGCCCGGCTTGTCGGGCCCGTGGAGCCACGCACCCTCCCCTCCCCAGGTGACGCCGCTGCACCGACCGGTGTCGGGATCGACGCCGCTGGGCTGGGTCGCGGCGCCGTACGCCTTCGCGAGCGCCTGTGAGCTCGGGTAGCTCGCGATCTCCCACCGGTCCGGGGAGAACCCTGTAGCGCCCGCCGGGGGCGGGCAGAAGGCACCCTCCGTCGCGCCGGCCGCCGGGGTCTTCTCGAGCCTGCAGCCCTTGAAGACGGCGGGCGGGACGAGCTCGGAGAGCGTCAGGACGCCCGGCGTCGTATCGGCCGCGACGGGGACGGAGGCGGCGACGCTCGTCGCCGCGGCCTCGGGCTCGTCGTCGCCGCCCGCGAGCATCAGGGCGGCCAGGACGGCGATCGCCGCGAGCGCCAGGACGAGAAGAGCTGTGACGATCCCCAGCCGGCTCGGTTGGGGCACTCGCCGCCGGGGCGCGCCGGCGTCCTCCGGCGGAGCGGGCGCCGCCGACTCGGCGGGGGCAGTTCCGAGGGCGGAACCCGCCAGCACCGTCGCCTGGGCCGGCGAGCCCGCCGGGGCGGCGGTCGTCGCAGCGGCGCTTCGTGGGACGAGGGCCGCTCGGACCGCGGTCGCCATCTCCGCCACGGTCGCGTAACGGTCGTCTCGCGACTTCGCCATCGCCTTGGCCACCACACCGTCCACCTCGCCGTCCAGGTCGGGCCGCTTCTCGGTGACGGCCGGCGGAGGCTCCAGGAGATGGGCGTACATCAGGGCCACCTCGGAATCCTTGTCGTCGTACACCTGCGCGCCTGTCAGGCATTCGTACAGCACGCAGCCGAGGGCGTAGATGTCCGCGCGCCCGTCGAGCGTCTTGCCCTCGATCTGCTCGGGCGGCGCGTAGTCCGCTGTTCCCACGAACATGCCCGTCTTGGTCAGGATGTTGGCGGCGCTCTGCTTGGCGACGCCGAAGTCGGAGAGGTACACGTGCTCGGCCTCGTCGGTCCGGTAGCCGGACGCGGCGAGGATGTTGGCGGGCTTGACGTCGCGGTGCACGAGCCCCTTCTCGTGGGCCACGCCCAGCGCGCTCGCTACCTGCGCGATGATCGAGGCGGTGCGCTCGGGTGCCAACGCGCCCTCGCGCTTGATGACGGTCTTGAGGTCGGCGCCCTCCACGTAGCGCATGGCGATGAAGAAAACGCCGTCCTTCTCGTCGGCCTCGTAGATCGGGATCACGTTCGGATGGTCGAGCGCGGCGGCGAGCCGCGACTCGCGAGCGAAGCGCTCGCGGAACGACTCGTCCTCGCTCAGCTGCGGGCTCAGGACCTTCAGCGCCACCGTGCGCCCGAGACCGAGATGCTCGGCCCGGTAGACGATGCTCATCCCACCGTGGCCGAGCATGGATTCGAGTCGGTATCCGGCGAACTCGTCGCCGAGCCGCGGGATCCAGCCCACATTCACGGGCTAGTTCTACCAAGTCGCGGTGCCGATTACCATCGGTGCGGGCAGCGGCACGACCTTCCCGAGGGGCGGTCCCGCTAGGCTCGAGCAGGATGCACGCGCGCGCCTGCCTGATCGCCGCGGCCACCTGCCTGGTCCTCGTCCTGGGAGGTTGCGCCGGAGGATCCGAAGGTGAGAGCGAGTCGAAGCCGGCCTCCGGCACGGCCCTCGTGGACCTTCGGAGCGTCGATCAGCTGCGGACGCACTTCAACGAGAAGGAGGGCGTGGCCAGGCTCATCCTGGTGCTCGCGCCAACCTGAACGACGTGCCTCGCTGGCGCCCGGTGGGTCCAGGAGCACGTCCTCGAGCAGCATCCGTCCGCGTCGCTGCACGTGTACGCGATCTGGCTGCCGATGCTCGCGACCGACGCGCGGTCGGAGTGGGACGAGAGCGTTCTCGCGGACGCGCGCGTCACTCACTTCTGGGACGAGGAGCGGATTGCCGGGAGATGGCTCGCGGACGCCGATCTCGGCGGCCTCGGTTCCTCGGGGATCGTCTGGGACGCCTTCTTCGTGTTCGGGCCGGCGGCGTCCTGGTCGCTGGGCCCTGCTCCGCTCGAGGCGGCGGGGGCCACCGTGATCGGCCACTCGGACGATCTCGCGGCCGGCCTGCGCCCGTTCCTCTCCGGCTGACACGCTCGCCAGACGCTCGAGCGCCGTCGCCTCGGGACCTGTCCCGGGGTCAGGCCCTCGGCCGTGTCCGCAGGCGCCATCTCTGCGCCTTTCGCGCGTGCGGCGGGGATCGACCGACGCGTCACCGCCGGCGGGTCCGGCTCCTCGGCCATGTCCCGGGGTCGGGCCCCTAAGCGTGGACGCCTCGCCGCCCGTGGGTGTTCGAGCGCGCGCTAGGTACGCCGGTTCCGAACGGGCACCCAGGCGGGATCGATCAGCGAGGCCGGCAGCCGGTCCTGCGGGAGCGACAGGACGAGCGGGCGCGACGCCAGGTCGCGCACGGGCTTCGGTGGGGGGTCGAGGGCCGCCTTCGAGGGCAACGGGGCTACCAGGAGAGCATCGTTCCGAGGGTGGCGCTCTACAGGCGCCCGGCGTAGCGGATGAGAAGGTACGAGCCGGCCATCAAGACGGCTCCGCTGATGACGATCGCGAGGTTCATGAGCTGCGGCTCCTATTCGGCGTCTCTACCGAACACCCTACGCCCGCTTCGCGACCGTGTCGTTCGCGGCTGTGACAGAAGGAGTGTCACCGACGCGACAGATCCACCGGGACCTGCGGAGTACACTGGGCAGCGTGGACTGGCGGCTGTTTGCCGGCCTCCCGGAGGAAGACGTGCGCCGACTCCTGTCGGTGGCGCGGCGCCGGAGGTTCGAGCGTCACGAGGTCGTCTTCCACAAGGGCGACCCGGGCGACACGCTCCACCTGATCAGCAAGGGGCGGTTCGCCGTTCGCATCACCACGCAGCTGGGCGAGACCGCGACCCTCACCGTCATGGCGCCCGGCGACGCCTTCGGCGAGCTCGCGCTCGTGACGGCCGACCACCTCCGGTCGGCCACCGTGATCGCGCTCGAGCCCGGGGAGACGTATGCCGTCCACGAGACTGATCTCACGAGGCTCAGGAAGCAGCACCCGGGCGTCAACGAGGTGCTGATCACCATCCTGGCCGACCGCGTGCGCCAGGTGAACGAGCGGCTCGTCGAGGCGCTCTTCGTCGGAGTCGAGATGCGGGTGCTGCGGCGCCTCTGCGACCTGGCGACGCTCTACGGCGACGACTCCGGCTCGGCGGCCGTGATCCCCCTCACCCAGGAAGACATCGCCGGGCTTGCAGGCACGTCGCGGGCGACGGTGAATCGCGTTCTGCGCGAGGAGGCGAGGCGCGGCACGGTCGAGCTCGGCCGCGGGAAGACGGTCGTCGTCGATCTCACGAGCCTGAAGCGCCGCGCGAAGTAGGCGCGGCGCGGCGCAGCGCGGCGCGGATATCGGTTTCTCGTTGACAGGCGTCCTGCGGCCTGCGAGCCTCTCCCCAGACGTCTGTACTCCGAGGGAGGAGAGTTCACCTTGAGTCGTATCCCGTTCGCGCGCGCGACCGCTCTGATCGGCTTATTCGCGCTCGTCACGATCGTGCCCGCCGCCGTGGCGGCGAAGCCCCCGTCCGGAACGACCACCGGATCGGGCCGCGTCTTCGCTCCGAACCCGGTCGCCGCTCTTCAGGACCAGACCCTGACCGACCAGAAGGACGCCGACTACGCCGCGCTCCAGCCGGCGTACAGGATCAAGACGCTGACGAACCTCGACGGCAGTGGCTTCCTCCGCGGCGACTGGGCCGAGATCGTCAGCGAGACGGGGAATCCCGCCTACTCGGCCACGAACACCTTCCACTACAACCGCCATCAGGACGAGTTCGAGCAGGTCCAGGCCTACTACTGGGTCACCGAGGCGCAGAAGTACATCCAGAGCCTCGGGTTCGGCGTCTGGCGCCGCCCGGTGAACAGGGAGCCCCAGGACGTCCGCATCAACCAATGGGGGCTCGACAACTCCTTCTCGTGGGACAAGAAGGATCTCCTTCGTTTCGGGAAGGGCGGCGTGGACGACGCCGAGGACGAGGAGGTGGTCCTGCACGAGTACGGGCACGCCATCCAGGACTCGCAGCAGACGCCGCACGGCTATGGCTTCTCCACCGAGGCGCGCTCGATCGGGGAGGGGTTCGCCGACTACTGGGCCGTGACCGTCAGCGACGCCCTCGCGCCGTCGCCCGACACGCCGTGCGTCGCGGACTGGGACTCGGTCTCGTACACCAGCACCGTCCCGCACTGCCTGCGCCGCGTCGACGGCAACCTGCACTACCCGCAGGACCTGAACGGTCGTGTCCACCACGACGGCCAGATCTGGTCCCGCGCGCTCTGGGACATCCATGAGGCGCTCGGCAACGTTACTGCCGACACGATCATCCTCGAGGCGCACTTCGGCCTGCCCGACCCGTCGATGCCCGAGCTCGCCCGCGCCACCGTGGCCGCGGCCGGGGAGTTCGGACCCGGCGCCGTCGCGGCCGTTCGCGACGCCTTCGAGGACCGCGGGATTCTCTAGGGACACGCGGCCCCTACTGGAGCAGGTCGAGCGCGGCGGCGGCGATCCCGCCGCCGCGCTGGCCTTCATCGCCGGGCAGGCGGTCTCGATCGACGAGGACGAGCTCCACGCGGCCCGTCGCCGCGCGCTGCTCATCCTGATCGCGGGCGGGGATCCGCGGCGCGAGCTCTCGCCCGGCGATCGCGCGGTCACCGCGTTCGCCGAGGAACTCGGCACGTCCGCCGCGCGGGCGGACCTCGTCGTCGCGCTCGAGTCGCTGGTGGGGCACGCGAGCGGCCTGCCGCGGGTGTCCACGGGGCTCAGCCGGCTGCTGGCCGACCCGGAGCTCGCCTGGCGATGGCTCGCCTGCGCCCTCCTCGCCGAGGAGCTGGCGGACGACGCCTGAGGCTCATCCCCCGATCGAGTGAATCTTCGGCCGGCCACCCTTCTGGGGGAGGAGCGACACCCGTTTCCGGCGTAGTTTCAGGTTCGCGAGGGCCTTTCGAGGGCCCCCGTTTCTGAGGACTGCGGCTCCGCGCCACGCGCGGAAGAAACGGAGAAGGAATGGCACGAACTCACCGAGGTGCTAGCGGCGATGTCCGCGCAAGCGCTCTCTGGGGGACGGGCAACCGCGGCGGCGACCATCGGTCGAATGCGCTGTGGGGCCGCGGCGGTCGCGGAATCGTTCTGACCGTCCTCGCGGTCGTGACCCTGGCCCTGCCGATCACGGCCGGAGCCGACAAGGGCAACGGTCGGAACGGGGCAGGCAGCTCGTACGTCGCTCCGGGCGTCTACCAGTTGGCAGCTCAGGATCCCAACGGCACCGTCGAGGTGATCATCCAGAGCGCGAACGGCGTGGAAGCGAGCAAGAGCTCGATCCACGGCTTCGGCTACCTGAAGAAGGAACTGCGCCTGATCGGCGCGGTCGTGGCCGACGTCCCGGCCAAGAAGCTCGACAAGCTGGCCGAGCAGCCGGGCCTGATCGTGACGCTCGACGCCCCGGTCAAGGCGACGGCGTTCTCGTCCACGCAGCTCTGGCCGGCCCAGATCGGCGCGGCGCAGCTGTGGGGCAACGCGCTCAATCCCGGCCCGAAGCCCCCGACGATCGCGATCGTCGACTCGGGCATCGAGAAGGGCATCCTGTCGTTCGGCGACGGGAGCCGGATCATCGACCGTCAGATCTTCACCACGCTCCCGCAGGGGGGCAGCTACGACGGACGGGGCCACGGCACGTTCGTCGCTGGCATCGCGGCGGGCCAGGCGGCGGGCTACACAGGCGTCGCCCCGCGGGCCGACCTCGTCGACCTGGACGTGATGAACGACCAGGGGATGGCCAAGACGAGCGACGTGGTCCGAGCGTGCGAGTGGATTCTCGCGAACAAGGACTCGAGGAACATCCGGGTCGCGAACTTCTCGCTCCACTCGAGCGCGGTGCTGAGCATCAAGAACCACCCGCTCAACAAGGCGGTCGAGCAGCTGTGGTTCGGCGGCGTCGTCGTCGTGGCGGCGGTCGGCAACTACGGTGTCGCCGGCGGCCCGAGCGGTGTGAAGCACGCACCCGGCAACGATCCGTTCGTGATCACGGTCGGCGCCTACGACCTCGAGGGCTCGGCGCGGATCACCAATCACGACGTTCCGTCGTGGTCGGCCTACGGCTACACGAACGAGGGCTTCTCCAAGCCGGACGTCGTCGCGCCGGGGCGCTACATCGTCGGCCCGGCTCCGATCGGGTCCACCCTCGGCGTCGAGCGGCCGGACCGGATCGTGGCACCCGGGTACCTGAGGCTCTCGGGCACATCGTTCGCGGCCCCGGTGGTCTCGGGCATGGCGGCCCAGATCCTCGCTCGCAACCCGAGCTGGACGCCCGACATGGTCAAGGGCGCACTGATGAAGACGGCGCGCCGGATGCCCGACGCCTCGTTCCTCGAGCAGGGACGCGGCGAGGTGAACCTCGTCCGGGCGGCGTACGCGAGGAGCGTGCCGAACCCGAACGAGGGGCTCGAGCGGTTCGTCGTCTCCGATCCGGCCGGCGGCTCCGGCGAGGTCTTCGACGCCGCGGCGTGGTACGACGCCATGAAGAACGACGCGGCGTGGGATTCCGCTGCGTGGTCCAGCTCGGCGTGGTCGGATGCGGCCTGGAACGACGCCGCATGGAGCACCTCCGCCTGGGCCGACTCGGCCTGGAGCGACTCCGCCTGGGCCGACTCCGCCTGGGCCGACTCGACCACCTACGAGGACAACGTGGAGGGCGAGCCCGACGGCTCCGAGGCGATCCTGACTCCGCTCGAGGAGGCGGTCGTCGCGTCCGATCCGGACCTGGCGGTGCCCACCGAGTAGGACGAAGCACCAGTCTGCAACGCCCGAAGCCGGGACGCGACCACGGTCGCGTCCCGGCTTTTCTTTGTCGGTAGAGTCGGGCACCCGATGACCTCGTGCGGCACCTCTCTGTCCGTGCTCAGCGTGGCTGCCGGGCTCCTTCTCGCGGGCTGCGGCGGCGCCGGCGAGCCAGGGCCCTACGAGCTCGCGCCGACCAAGGAGTGCCTCGAGGGGGCGGACCTGCGCGTGAGCGACACGCCGCCCGAGTTCGTCAGCTCGACCGCCTCCGGCGGGGCCTTGCGCGTCCGCTTCGCCGACATCCGGGTGACGCTCACGTTCGGCGAGTCGGAGCGGGAGGCGGCGCGGATCGCCCGGGCCTACCGGCAGTTCGCGCCCAAGAAGTTTCCGATCGACGACGTGCTGAGAACCGACCGCAACGTCGTGGAGCTGTGGGAGTTCGCGCCCCAGATCGAGCACCTCGAGATCCTCGGCGGCTGTCTGAGGTCGTAGGGGGAACGCGGGCGCGAGGCTACACTGTCGGCGATGGCCGAGATCGGGACGATGCGGGTCAAGAGCGGCCTCGCCGAGATGCTCAAGGGCGGCGTGATCATGGACGTCACGAACGGCGAGCAGGCGCGCATCGCCGAGGACGCGGGCGCCGTGGCGGTGATGGCCCTCGAGCGCGTTCCCGCCGACATCCGCGCCCAGGGCGGCGTCGCGCGCATGGCCGATCCGGACAAGATTCGCGAGATCCAGGAGGCGGTCACGATCCCCGTGATGGCGAAGGCCCGCATCGGGCACTTCGTCGAGGCGCAGATCCTCGAGGCGCTCGAGGTCGACTACATCGACGAGAGCGAGGTGCTGACGCCGGCGGACGAGGCGCATCACATCGACAAGTGGAAGTTCACCGTCCCCTTCGTCTGCGGGTGCCGCAACCTGGGCGAGGCGCTGCGCCGCCTCGCCGAGGGGGCCGCGATGATCCGCACGAAGGGCGAGGCGGGCACGGGCGACATCGTCAACGCCGTCACGCACATGCGGGGGGTCTACGGCGGGATCCGCAGGCTGGGCGCGCTCGACGCTGACGAGCTCCCGACCGAGGCGAAGACGCTCGGCGCGCCGCTCGACCTCGTGCGCTGGGTGGCCGAGCACGGACGGCTTCCCGTGGTCACGTTCACAGCCGGCGGGATCGCGACGCCGGCCGACGC
>JBOHAW010000183.1:0-4859 GCA_050697975.1 Gaiellaceae bacterium | reverse complement strand
GGGTAAGCCCGGCCCCTACCCGATGGACGTGGGGAACCTGTGGTCTCCTCACGAGCCCCTTTCTTCGAGGATCAACGCGCCGGAGCCGCGGGAGGCTGCGCCGGGCAAAGCCCGGCTCCGCCGTTGGAAAGCCACTAGTCGCGCCGAAGCGGGCGGAGGATCGTCGCGACCGAGGCCGACATCCGATAGCGGGCGAACCCCCCGTCGCCAATGCTTGAAGGGGAAGTGACGAATGCTACGGCCTGGTTCGGGCCATCTATCCGGCGGTTAGCGGGGCCGCGCGATATTCGGCGGCTACGATCCCGACCAGTGACCGGCGATCTCAAGATCGGCGTGCTCGCCGTCCAGGGCAACTTCCGCGAGCACGCGGCGATGCTGCGCAGGCTCGGCGCAGAGGTGGTCGAGGTGCGTAAGCCCGAGCAGCTCCACGGACTGGACGGACTCGTCGTTCCCGGCGGCGAATCGACCGCGATCGGGCGGCTGATCCGGCTCTACGGGCTGGAGGAGGGCATCCGCCGGTTCACCCGGCCGATCTTCGGCACGTGCGCCGGCATGATCCTGCTCGGGCGTGGTCAACTCGGTCTGATCGAGATCGGCGTGCGCCGCAACGCGTACGGGCGCCAGGTGGCGAGCTTCGAGGCCGACCTCGAGCTCGAGGGAGAGGCCGAGCCACTGCGGGGAGTCTTCATCCGCGCCCCGTGGATCGACGAGACCGGGGAGGGGGTGGAAGTGCTGGCCGAGCTCGACGGACATGCCGTGCTCGCGCGCGAAGGCCGGATCCTGGTCGCCTCGTTCCATCCCGAGCTCACGGACGACGCCCGCGTCCACGAGCGCTTCCTGGAGCTCGTGCGAGAGGAGATGCATGTCGGGGCATAGCAAGTGGTCGTCGATCAAGCACAAGAAGGGCGCGGCGGACGCGAAGCGCGGCAAGCTCTTCTCGAAGCTCTCGCGGGCGATCATCGTCGCCGCGAAGGAGGGGGGCGGCGACCCGGCCGGGAACCTCGCGCTCCAGAACGCGATCGAGAAGGCGAAGAGCTACTCGATGCCGAAGGACAACATCGAGCGTGCGATCGCGCGCGGGTCCGGTGCAGACGCGGACGCAGCCGCCTTCGAGCAGATCGTGTACGAGGGCTACGGCCCGAGCGGCGTCGCGGTGCTCGTCGAGGCGCTGACGGACAACCGCAACCGCACCGCCTCGGACGTCCGGCACGCGTTCGACAAGAACGACGGCAACCTCGGCACGTCGGGCGCCGTCGCGTGGCTGTTCGAGCGGCGTGGCGTCGTGCTCGTCGCGGCCGACTCCGCCGACGAGGACGAGCTCACGCTCGTCGCTGCCGACGGCGGCGCCGAGGACGTGGCGCAAGACGGCTCGAGCTTCCAGGTCACCTGCGCGCCCGAGTGGCTGCCGGCGGTGCGCCAGGCGATCGAGCGTGCAGGGTTCGCGATCGAGTCGGCCGAGCTGACGATGGTGCCGAAGACGACGGTGGAGGTGGCCGACGAGGCGGCTGCGAAGAAGATCCTGCGCCTGATGGACGCGCTCGAGGAGAACGACGACGTCCAGGACGTCTTCGCGAACTTCGACATTCCCGAGCGGGTGCTCGAGGCCGTCGCGTCCTAGACCCAGCCGCGCTGCCGAGCCACGCGGCAGAGGGTGCGGCGCTTGGCGTGCGGCGGGAGGTCGGAGAGCCCGGCTTTCGCGTACGCCCGCCTGAGCGCGGCCTTGACCGTCTCGGTCGCGCCGGGCGTGCCGAGCTCGGCCGCGATCTCGTCGTTCGAGGGGAGGCGGTCGAGGCTCCCGCCGGCGAGCCACGGGCCGCAGAGGCAGCGGACGACGCGCTGCTGCAGCGGCGACAGCTGCCGCGAGAACGTGGCGACGGCCTCCTCGCTCGGCTCGGTGATGTCCGAGTCGGCGACCTCGTCGGGAGACGAGAACACGATCACGAGCGGGCCCACCTGGAGGCGGTCGGAGTGGCGGAGCGGCAGCGGTACGCCCGGGCGGATGCGATCGTCGTTCAGGAGCGTGCCGTTGAAGCTGCCGCGATCCTCGACGAACCAGCGGCCGTGCACGCTCGTGATCAGCGCGTGCCGGCGGCTCACGCTCTTCGTGCCGAGGACCAGCTCGTTCTCCGGATCGCGCCCGATGCGGACCTCGCCCTCGAGCTTGTACTCGACGCCGTTCGGGAAGATGAGTGCAGCCGTGCCCACGAAGCGTCTATACCCTCGTCGAACGCTCGCGTCACCCGGGTGTCCTCTTTCGCGCCCGAGGTTTCCTCGCTCGGCGGCCGGAGACAAACGGAGGCGAGTGAGAGCGAGCCGGTCTTCAGGGGGCTAAGCCGGCTCGCTTCAACTCTCCCTGTTTGGCCGGACGTGCCACCCGGATGATCGGGAGGGAACGTCCGGGGGCCCGCGTACTGTCTTCTCGTGAAAGTCCTCGGCATCGATCCGGGAACGGCTGCTTGCGGGTACGGCATCGTCCACGAAAGCGCAGGGCGCCTCAGGGCACTCGACCACGGGTGGTGGCGGACGCGCGCCGGCGAGCGCCCGGAGCTCCGCCTGAAGACGATCTACGACGGGGTCGAAGAGCTCATCGGCCGGCACGGCCCGGATGCGGTCGTACTCGAGGAGTCCTTCGTCGGCGTCGACGCCCGCACCGCGCTCTCTGTCGGACAGGCGCGGGGAGTCGTGCTCGTCGCGTCCGCAAGGGCCGGCGTCGAGTGCGCTGAGTACGCTCCGGCGCGCGTGAAGCAGGCCGTCTGCGGCTACGGGCACGCCGACAAGGCGCAGGTCCAGCGCATGGTCAAGGCGATCCTCGGCCTCGAGCGGCTGCCCACGCCCCACCACGCTGCCGACGCCCTCGCGGTGGCGATCTGCCACGCCCTGGCGCCGCCGCTGCTCAGGATCGCGGGATGATCGCGCGTCTGCGCGGGAAGCCGGCGGGCCGGTCGGCGGAGGGGCTGGTGCTCGACGTCGGCGGCGTCGGCTACCTCGTCGCCGCCACCCCGAGCGCACTGCGCAAGGCTGACGGCGCGTCCGAGGTCGCGGTCGAGACCTATCTGCACGTGCGCGAGGACGCGCTCCAGCTCTACGGCTTTGCGGACACGGCCGAGCGGGAGCTCTTCGTCCAGCTCCTCTCGGTGAACGGGGTCGGACCCAAGGTCGCGCTCGCGATCGTCTCCGGCTCGCCGGCGGCCGAGCTGCGCCGCGCAATCGTGCTCGAGGACACCGGGCGCTTCCAGGCCATTCCCGGCATCGGCAAGAAGACCGCGGAGCGGATCGTGCTCGAGCTGAAGGAGAAGCTCGCCTCGGCTGCCGACGCACCCGAGCCAACTGGGACCGGGGAACCGGCCGCCGTCGCTCGTGAGGCGCTGGTGGGGCTTGGATACAGCCTGCTCGAGGCCGACCAGGCGCTCGCCGCCGTCGATCCCGACCTGCCACCCGAGGAGCGTGTCCGGCTCGCGTTGAGGGCGGCGTGAGCACGCAGTTTCTGGCGCCCGTGCTCGAGGACGGAGGCGAGGACGAGCTCGAGCAGTCGCTCCGGCCGCGGCGGCTCGCGGAGTTCGTCGGGCAGGGCCGCGTCAAGGAGCAGCTCGCGATCTCCCTCCAGGCGGCGCGTGCGCGCGGCGAGGCGCTCGACCACGTCCTGCTGGTCGGCCCGCCCGGGCTCGGCAAGACGAGCCTCGCCTTCATCGTGCGCGAGGAGCTCGGCGTCGGCATCCGCTGCGTGGCCGGCCCCGCGCTCGAGCGCAAGGGGGACATCGCCGCGATCCTCACCAGTCTCGATGAGCGCGACGTGCTCTTCGTCGACGAGATCCACCGCCTCAACCGAGCGGTCGAGGAGATCCTCTATCCGGCGCTCGAGGACTTCCGGCTCGACATCGTCGTGGGCCAGGGACCGGCGGCGAGAACGCTCACCCTCGACCTTCCGCCGTTCACGCTCGTCGGCGCGACGACCCGCACCGGCCTGCTCACGACGCCGCTCCGCGACCGGTTCGGCATGACCTTCCGCCTGGACTACTACACGCCGGCGGAGCTCGCGACGATCGTGCGCCGCTCGGCCCGCATCGTCGGCGTCGAGATCGACGAGGAGGCGGCGGACGAGATCTCGCGGCGCGCGCGCGGCACGCCGCGGATCGCCAACCGCATCCTGCGCCGCGTCCGCGACGTGGCCGAGGTGCGGCACCAGGGCGCGATCTCGACCGCGATCGCACGCGAGGCGCTCGATCTGCTCGAGGTCGACGGGGAAGGGCTCGAGCGCACCGACCGCGACCTCCTGCGCGCGATCGTCGAGAAGTTCACGGGCGGCCCCGTCGGGCTCTCGACGCTGGCCGTGGCACTCGGCGAGGAGGCGGACACGATCGAGGACGTCTACGAGCCGTACCTGCTCCAGCTCGGCTTCCTCCAGCGCACCCCGCGGGGCCGCGTCGTCACCGACCTCGGACGCGCGCACCTGGGCGCCGCGCCGGCCGGGTCCAGCCTCTTCTGATGACCGGCCTGTGGATCCCGGGCATGTCCGCGGGCCCACAGGAGGAGCTCGTCGAGCGCATCCACCGTCAGATCGAGCGCTTCGCCGCCGACGCGGGCGTGGAGCGCGCGGTGGTGGAGATCGAGCTCGCCGACGGCTCGCGGTTCGCGCTCGACTCGCTCTCTCCCGAGCCGGGCTTCGGCTTCGTGACGATCGTCCCGCACCCCGGGCTCGACGAGGAGCTGCCCGAGCGGCTGATCGTCCCGGTGGGGCTGATCAGGCGGATCGAGCTGGCTCGGGCAGAGGAGCAGCGCGCCCAGCTCGGCTTCTCCACGCTGCCCGGCTGAGCCTGAGGACTCCCGGCGCCAGGGCGAGCGCGATCACGTCGAACCAGACG
>JBOHAW010000182.1:0-5997 GCA_050697975.1 Gaiellaceae bacterium | reverse complement strand
ACACGCACTGGGGCGGCCCCGAACAGGCGCGGCCCCGGGGCGGTGAGCCCGCCGAGCGGGTCCGGCGGGAGGGCGCGTGGCTGCGAGACCGGGGCCTGCGGCCCACGCTCTTCTGCGGCGGCGGCTGGTACCTCGACGACGCGGTGGCGGAGGTCGCGGCCGAGCTCGGCTACGCGGACTGCACCGCCACGGCGTTCCGCCCCGCCTACCTACCGGACGGCGCTCCGCGAGCCGGGCTCGGCGCTCCAGCCCGCCTCGTCCTTTCGAGCGGGCGGCGCCTGCTCGAGCTGCCGAGCACCCACTCCCTCGGCTCGGCCGCGAAGGGCGTGTTCGGGCGGCTGCCCGCCCACGTCCACGTCTACTTCCACGACACGGATCTGCTGGACCGGCGGCGTCGGGTGGCTCTCCTCGCCGCCCTCGCGCTGCTCGGCCGCAGGCGGAGTCCCGTCGACCTCGACGTGCTCGCCGCCGGGCTCGACCCGCCGGAGGCGCTCTTCAGCGAGGCGGCTTCCGCGCGCTGAAGACGATCGTGTTCGCGGTCAGGCGCGGGTTCAGGCGCAGCAGGCGGCTGGCGACGAAGTGCAGCTCCGGCTCGTCGTATGCGGCGAGCAGGGCGCGGACGTCGGCCGGGGAGAACAGGTGCAGGTGGGTCGGGTCGTTGTCGGGGTGGAGCCCGGCGAGGAAACGAAGGCGGTTCTTGAGCCGGAAGCCGTTCGGAACCGAGGCCACGAACACGCCGCCCGGCCGGAGCACGCGGCGCGACTCGGCGGCGAGGCCGGCCGGGTCGCGGATGTGCTCCAGCAGCTCGCCCGCGACGACGACGTCGAAGCTCGCGTCCTCGAACGGCAGCGGCTCGTCCACGTCCGCCCAGTGCGTCTCGATGCCGAGCTTCGCGGCCTCCGCAAGCGCGTCCCGATCGACGTCGACGCCGACGACCTCGTTTCCCTCCAGGTAGGCCCGCGTGAGTGCCCCGTAGCGGCAGCCGAGGTCGAGCACGCGCTTCCCCGGGCCGCCGACGAACCGCCGGAAGAGCTCGCCTCGCTCGTGGCCCGCGAAGACGAACTCCTCGCTGCGAGCCGCACAGTGGTGCTCGCGGTATCGCTTGCTCGTCCGCTCAAGACCCCCCACGACCCCGAAGTCTAGAATTCCTCCCTTGGCAACCGACCCCGCAGCAACGCGGAAGCGATCGGTGCAGACGCCACCGGCGGACATCCGCTCGGTCCGGCCGTACCTGCTCTCCCCGCCGCCTCTGCGCGCGTTCGCGCGTCGTGCCGCCAGCATCTGCGCCCTCGTCTGCATCGACGTGATGGGCCTCGCGCTCGGCCTCTACGGCGCCCTCGCCCTGCGGGAGGTCTACTACGGCAAGACGCCCCTCTGGGGGCTGCTCTGGGAGGCCGAGCGCGACTGGCTGCCGTTCCTCGTCCTGATCGCCGTGCTCGTCTTCTGGCAGGCGGGTCTCTATGCCGAGCGCGGCCAGCGCGGCGGCATCGGCAGGATCCTGTCCTCGCTCATCCTCGTCGGCCTGCTGACCGTGGCGTTCGCGATCGGCTCCGGCCACGAGTTCAACACCTTCCTCCTCGTTCCCACGGCCGTCGTGTTCTCGACGGTGCTGATCGGGGTCTTCCGCGCCAGCTACGAGTCGATCACGCGCGACGTGCTGCGGCTCGCGGGCGTGCGCCGCCGAGCCGTGCTCGTCGGCGAGGGCGAGCATCTCGCCGAGCTGTACCGGGCGCTCGGCTTTGGCCGCAGCGGAATCGAGTACGAGTTCCTCGGCGCCGTCGCGCCGGCGGAGGACGGCATTCCGTTGCCCGTCCTCGGCGCGCCGGGCGCGCTCGCGAGCGTCCTCGACACCAACCGGGTCGACGAGCTGATCGTCACGGACTCGGACTTCGACACGCAGCGGCTGCTCGACATCGTCGACGAGGCTCACCGGCGCGGGGTGAAGGTGCGCGTGGCACCGAAGACGACCGAGCTGCTCACGCACCGCGCCGAGTACATCCCGGGGCAGGGCGTCCCGCTGTTCGAGTTGCGGCCGCCCGTGTTCGCCGGCACCGACTGGGTCGTGAAGCGGGCGTTCGACCTCGTCGTCAGCGTCGGCCTGGTCGTCGTCGGCCTCCCGCTCTGGCTCGCGCTCGCGGCCGCGATCAAGCTCACGTCCCCCGGCCCGATCTTCTATCGCGATCGCAGGGTCGGGCTGCACGAGCGGGAGTTCGGCATGTTCAAGTTCCGCACCATGCGGGCGGACGCGGCCGGGCTCCAGGCCGGGCTCGAGGGGTCGAACGAGGCCGACGGGCCGCTGTTCAAGATCCGCGACGACCCGCGCGTGACCGGCGTCGGCCGTGTGCTCCGGCGCCTCTCGCTCGACGAGGTCCCGAACGTGCTCAACGTCCTGCGCGGGGAGATGAGCCTCGTCGGCCCGCGCCCGCTGCCGGTGCGCGACTTCGAGCGCCTCGAGTCGTGGCACCGCAAGCGCTATCTCGTCCTGCCGGGCATGACCGGGCTCTGGCAGGTCTCGGGCCGCTCGGGACTGTCCTTCGACGACCTCGTGCGGCTCGACTTCTACTACCTCGAGAACTGGTCGGTCTGGCTCGACATCTCGATCCTCGTGAAGACCCTGCCGGCCGTGCTGGCCCGGCGCGGCGCGTACTGACCGCAGGCGCTACGGCCATACTTCCAGGGCCGTGCGCGCCCCGAAGATCCTCGCCGTCGCCTCGGCGGTCGACCTCGACTTCCGCTACGGCTGCACGCCCGCGTGGTGGCAGCTGTGGAAGGGGTTCGCGCAGGCCGGCGCCGACCTGATCGTCACGCCCTACCGGGGACGCGAGATCGAGTCGCCCTGGTGGCGGAGCGCCCCGAACCCGTGCTACCGCGAGGGCGAGGCGTTCGCGGCCGCGCGCGGCGCGCTCGCCCGGCTCCGCGGCGACCGCTACCTGCGCCGCGCGGAGAGTGAGCCGGGCGACACCGACCGGATCGTGCGCGAGGTGATCTGGCGCTGGGTGACACCCCGTTGGCAGCGCCATCTGGAGCGGCTGCTCGAGCGCGAGCGCGACGTCGACGCCGTGATCGTCTTCACGGTGCCGATGAGCCATCTGCGCGGGATCCCGACGCGGCTCCGCGAGCGCTTCGGCGTCCCGGTCGTCTTCTACGACGGCGATGTGCCGATGAGCCTGCCGGAGTTCGGCGGCATGGACACGGGGTTCAACTACTACCACGGCGCCGACCCGTCCGAGTACGACCTCGTCGTCTCCAACTCCGAAGGTGGGCTCGAGCGCCTGCGCGAGCTCGGCGCCCGGCGGGCCGAGGCCGTCTTCTGGGGCGCCGATCCGGAGTTGTTCGCGCCGCGCCCGGTGGCGAAGGAGTGCGACGTCTTCTTCTACGGCTACGGGGACAAGTTCCGGCGCGAGTGGATGCAGGCGCTCGTGGGCGAGCCGAGCCGGGCCCTTCCGGACGCCGACTTCGCCCTCGGCGGGCACGACTTTCGCGGCGACACGGGCAGAGCGCGGCCGATCGGCGACGTCCCCTTCAACGTCTTCTCGTACGCGATCTCGGCGGCGCGGATCAACCTCAACATCACGCGTCGCTCGCACGCGACCGTGCACGCCTCGTCCACCTGCCGGCCGTTCGAGCTCGCCGCGTGCGGCGCGGCGATCGTCTCCAATCCGCACGCGGGCATCGAGACCTGGTTCGAGCCCGGCCGCGAGCTCCTCGTCGCGGCGAGCGCCGAGGAGGCGACGGCGGCCTACGGCGAGCTGCTCGCCGACCCCGGCCAGGCCGAGGAGATGGGCGCCCGGGCGCGCGAGCGCGTGCTCGACGAGCACACCTACGCGCACCGGGCCCGGCAGGTGCTCGACCTGCTCGGCGTCTCCGCGTCCGCGTCCGCGTCCGCGGGAGCCCCGGCGCCGGCATGACCGAGCTGGCCGAGACGGCCGCGGCCACGAGCCGCTCCGCGCTGACGGCGCTGAAGCGCATCGCGATCGTCCCGGCCCGCAACGAGGAGGCCTGTGTCGCCGAGGTGATCGCCGAGATCCGGCGCTTCGACCCGGACTTCGAGATCGTTGTCGTCGACGACGGCTCGGGCGACCGCACGGCCGCCGTGGCGGAGGCTGCGGGGGCGCACGTCGTCCGGCTGCCGTTCAACCTCGGCATCGGCGGCGCCGTCCAGACCGGCTTTCGGTACGCGCTCGAAGAGGGCTTCCAGCTCGCCGTCAGGCTCGACGGGGACGGGCAGCACGATCCGGCAGAGCTGCCCGCGCTGCTCGGGCCCGTCCTGGCGGGCGAAGCGGACATCGTGGTCGGCTCGCGCTTCGCCGGGTCGGGCGAGTACCGCGCCCCGCTCGCGCGCCGCGTCGGCATCCGTCTCTTCGCGCGCATCGTGTCCCTGCTCGTGCGCCAGAAGGTGACCGACACGACCTCCGGCTTCCAGGCCGTGAACCGGCGCGGGATCGCGCTGTTCGCCGCCGACTATCCGCACGACTATCCCGAGGTCGAGGCGATCGTGATGGTCTACAAGCACCGTCTGCGCCTGCGGGAGGTGCCCGTGCGGATGCGCGAGCGGGCCGGCGGTGCGTCCTCGATCACCGCCGTGCACTCCGTGTACTACATGGCGAAAGTGCTGCTCGCGCTCTTCATCGGCCTGTTCCGCCGCAACGTCACGCCTTTGGAGGAGGACGTCTAATGGGCACCCCGCTCGTCGTCACGATCGCCGGCATCGTCGCCTCGCTCGCGCTGATCGCCGTCATCCTCGAGCTGATCCGGCGGCGGCGGCTCCGCGAGCGGTACGCGCTGCTCTGGCTGCTGACCGGCCTCGTCCTCCTCGGGCTCTCGGCCTGGAGCGACGGCCTGAACACGATCGCCGGCTGGGCCGGCGTGACGACCTATCCGCCCGCCGTCCTGTTCGCGATCGCGACCCTCTTCATCATCCTCGTGCTGCTGCACTACTCGACCGTGATCTCGAAGCTGGCGGATCAGAACGTCGTGCTCGCGCAGCGAGTGGCCCTGCTCGAGGCGCGCCTGCGGGAGCGGGGTCGCGCTACGGAACCGTGACGGTGACCGGGTCGCTGATCACGACGAGGTCGGCGGACTCGGGCACGCCGCGCCAGCCGGCGAGCACGCCGACCCGGTAGGTCCAGCGCCCGGGCGGCGGCAGGTCGCGCCAGCTCCGTGTGCCGGTCGCGCCGAGCACGTCCATCTCGATCGCGCAGTCCTGCGCACCGCCGCTGACCGTACGGCAGCGAATGCCCTCGAGCACGGGCGGCGGGACGGCGTCGGCGGCCGGCTTGACCGGCGGCGAGCGCCAGACCTGGTACTGGACGCTGGTCGCGCCGGCCGGCGTCTCCGGCCACTGCAGCTCGACCCCCGCGGCCGTCGCGCTCCCGGTCACGTCGAACGAGCGGTTGATCGGCAGGAACAGGTCCTTGGAGAAGTCCGACGCGGTCAGCGGCTTCTCCAGCACCGGCAGGGCCGAGACGATGGCGAGCGGCACGAGTCCGAGCAGGACGGCCGCGGCTGCGAACCGGGGGCTGCGCCACCGCAGGCGGTCGCGTCCGACGCGGTAGGCCGCGGCGATGCGAGGGCCCACCGTCGGCACGAGCAGCGGAATCGAGACGGCGAGGAGGAAGTAGGCGGGAAAGGCCGGCATGAGCAGGCGGAAGAAGCTGCCGCTCGCCATGCTCGCCTCGTCGGAGCTGCCCTTGAAGACGAGGAACGCCGCGAGCCACGCGCCGAAGAACGCCGCCTTGGCGAACGAGAAGCGCGCGACGGCGACCGCGCCTGCGATCGGCACGACCTCGAGCACGCGCACGCTCCAGAAGAACTCCCGCAGGCCGTCGAAGTTCTCCTGGAGGTGCTCCCAGTCGAGCTTCACCATCTCGCCGATGCCGGCCACGGGCAGCGCTGCGACGGCCGCCGACGCCGCCACGCGCAGCTCGGGCGCGGAGAGCACGGGTAGCTCGCCGAGGCCGCGCTGCTTCCAGACCGCGAGCGCGAGCAGGGCGGGCG
>JBOHAW010000181.1:0-20015 GCA_050697975.1 Gaiellaceae bacterium | reverse complement strand
GGTCTGGCCGCTCGCGCTCGCCGGCGTGCTCGCGCTGGCGCTGCTCGCGGGCATCGGGCTCGCCGCCGTGCTCTCGGACGGCGACGATGCGACGCCGGCCGCCTCGCAGGAGGTCCGGACGATCGTGAGGACCTTGCCGGGAACGACCGAGCAGGTGACGGTCACGGCCGAGCCCGCACCCCCGCCGCCCCCACCGGCGGCGGGCGGCGGTGACGAGGGCGGGACCGGAAGCGACGGCGTTGCGCTCACCGACCAGTCCTCCGCGCTCATCCGGGCCGGCGACTACGAGGGCGCGCTGCCGGTGGCGGAGCGCGCGCTCTCGCTCCTCCAAGGCTCCGGGCAGCTCTACGAGGCGTACGCGAACTACAACGTCGGCAAGTCGCTGCTGGAGCTCGGCCGCTGCGCCGAGGCGATCCCCTACTTCGACGCGTCGGAGGCGATCCAGGGGCCTCGCAAGGAGATCAATCGCGACCGCAAGGCAGCCGGGAAGTGTGCGTGAGCGTGCACTAGCGTGCCCGCCGCGACAGCTCGTCGAGGTCGCGCACGGTCGTCCGCCCGCGCGCGAGCTCGATCGTCCCGCGGGTCTGCTCCTCGCGCAGGACGCGGTTCACCGTCTCGCGCGACGTGCCCGCGAGGCCGGCGATGTCCTCCTGCGTCAGCGGGATCAGGGCCGGCCCGTCGTCCCGGCCGTACAGCGCGGCGAGGTCGACCAGCCGGCGGAGCACCCGCTTGTCGGCCGGCACGTAGAGCGCCTCGACGAGAAGCTCGTTCGTGTTGCGGACCCGCTCGGCGAGGATGGCGGTGAGGACGGCGTGGACGAGGGGATGCTCGCGAACGAGACGGTCGAAGTCGGGCGCGTGGACGGAGCGCGTCTCGCTCGGCTCGAGCGCGGACACGGTCGCCGAGCGTCTCGGGGCGGGCGACACGAGCGCCATCTCGCCGAACGTCTCGCCCGGGCCCAGCACGGCGAGGGCGGCGACCTCGCCCAGCGGCGTCGTCACGCGGGCCACGAAGCGGCCCGAGACGATCAGGTGCAGCGTGTCGGCCGGGTCGTCCCGATGGAAGACGACCTCGTTGCGCGCGAAGGTCCGCCTGCGCGCGATCGTGAGCAGGCGGCGGAGCTCCTCGGCGGGGACGTCCGCGAAGAGCTTCCACTCCACCGCGCCATCGTCTCACTCCGTGACGAGGCTCACATTCCGTTCGTGGGGGCGCGCAACGACACCGGGCTCCGCGCTTTCTAGCCTCCTGGTGCAAGCAATCGACGCAGTGGGAGGAACACGATGACCCGCACCAAGTACACCCTGGCTCTTCTCGTCACCCTCGCCGCCCTCGTCGGCGCCGCCGCGACCCGACCGCCCGTCGCCTCGGCGGCCCTGTATCCGCACGCCACGCCGAACGCCGTGCGGTACGCGGCGGTCATGCCACACGCCGTCCGGTACGCGGCGGTCGCGCCGGACGCCCGGCGCCGAGTGGTTGCCCCGGACGGGTTCCGGTGGGGGTCGGTCGAGCTGATCGTCCGGCGGCACGCGCCGGCAGCTTCGAGTCGGTTCTAGCTTCAGCTCGTTCGCGCACGATGAGGCCGCCCCCGGGCGGCCTCACTCGTTCCGGGCTACCGCAGGCGCGCGGCGTACTGCTGCTCGTAGTAGGCGCGGTACTCGCCCGACTTGAGCGGCTCCCACCACGAGCGGTTGTCGCGATACCACGCCACCGTGTCGGCGAGGCCCTCCTCGAACGAGCGCACGGGCGCCCAGCCCAGCGCGCGCAGCTTCGCCGTGTCGAGCGCGTAGCGGCGGTCGTGGCCGGGCCGGTCGTCGACGTGCCGGACGAGCGACTCGTCGCCGCCGGTGAGCTCGAGGATCCGCCGCGTGAGCTCGAGGTTCTCGTGCTCCTCGCCGCCGACGTTGTAGATCTCGCCCGCGCCGCCGGCGCGCAGGACGAGCTCGATGCCCGCGCAGTGGTCGTCGGCGTGCAGCCACTCGCGGCGCTGGCGGCCGTCGCCGTAGACCGGCAGCGGCTCGCCGTCGAGCGCGTTGGTGACAAAGAGCGGCACGACCTTCTCCGGGTACTGGTTGGGGCCGTAGGTGTTCGCGCCGCGGGTGATCGAGGCGTCGAGGCCGTAGGTGCGCACGTAGGCGAGCACCTGGAGGTCGCCGCCGGCCTTCGAGGCGCTGTAGGGGCTCGACGGCCGGAGCGGGTCGTCCTCGCGCGAGGCGCCGCCGGCCTCCAGGTCACCGTAGACCTCGTCGGTCGACACCTGGACGTAGCGGGCATCCGCGCCGCGCGCCCAGTCGAGCAGCACCTGCGTCCCGAGGACGTCCGTGGCGATGAACTCCGCCGGGCCGAGGATGGAGCGGTCGACGTGCGTCTCGGCGGCGAAGTTGACGACCGCGTCGCAGCCAGCAGCAGCTTCCGCCACCGCCTGCTCGTTGCAGATGTCGCCCTGGACGAACGCGGCGTCGCAGCCGCCCAGATTGGCCGGGTTGCCGGAGTAGGTGAGCTTGTCGAGGACCACGACGTCCTCGCCGGCCGCGACCAGGCGCTTGACGAAGTGCGAGCCGATGAAACCGGCGCCGCCGGTGACGAGGATACGCACCGCCTCAGCCTAGCTTTGCGCGAGCAGCCGCGCGCCTAGACGACGGGCCAGACCTTCGCCGCCGCGCCGCATGATCGACTTGTGGTTCCACTCGAAGACAGGCCGCCCCATCGGAGCGAGCGCGTTCATCCACGCCTTCGTCGTCCGCACGTCCCACTCGTAGGTGACGGCCGTGACGTCGCCGGCGAAGAAGCGCCAGCGGCCGGTTCCGGCGAGGCCGCCGCTCGCGTCGGCCTCGATCAGGTGCGGCAGCTCGACGCGCGTGGTCAGCGTCTCGAAGACGACCGTGTAGGGCAGGACGCTGCGCCAGTGATGGCGGAAGGCGCTCCCGACGCCGTCCTCGCCGCCGCCGTCGAGCTTGTCCACACGGACGACACCGGGCCACCACTCGGGCCAGCCCTCGGGGTGGTAGACCAGGTCCCAGACCGCTTCGCGCGGCGCGTCCACCACCCACGTCGTGAGGAAGCGGTATCCAGCCATCAGAGCCTCGCCAGGCACTCGCGCAGGCCCTCGCGCCAGTCCGGAAGCCTGGGCGCGTCGTCCTTCTCGCTGCGCAGCACCGAGTAGGCCGGCCGCGCCGCGCGCCGGCCGAGCTCCTCCGTCGAGATCCGGCGGACGCGGCACGCGAGGCCGGCCTCCGCAAAGATCGTCTCCGCGAAGTCGGCCCAGGTGCAGTCGCCCCCGGCCGCGAGGTGCCAGATGCCGGTGTCGAGCTCGACGAGCTCCCGCACCGCCTCGGCGAGGTGGCCGACGTACGTGGGGCAGCCGCGCTGGTCGTCGACGACCGCGACCTCGTCGCGCTCCGCGCCGAGGCGCAGCATCGTGCGGACGAAGTTGTGCCCGGTCGGCCCGAAGAGCCAGGACGTGCGCACGATCCAGGCGCGGTCGCCGGCGGCGCCCTCGCCGTGCAGCTTCGAGCGGCCGTAGGCCGAGATCGGATTCGGGCCGTCGGACTCCACGTACGGCTCGCGCTTGCGCCCGTCGAAGACGTAGTCGGTCGAGAAGTAGACGAGCGGCGCCCCGATGGCGGCAACGTTGCCGGTGCCGCCGACGTTGACGGCGGCCGCGCCCTGCGGGTCGTCCTCCGCGCCGTCCACGTCCGTCCACGCGGCCGGGTGCAGGACGAGGTCGGGCACCGCGAGCGGAGGCGGCGGCCGGGTCACGTCCCACTCCGCATGACCGAGGGCGACCACGTCGTCGGCGGCGAAAGCCTCGGCGAGCGCGCGGCCGAGCTGGCCGCCCGCGCCCGTCAGGAGCAGGCGTCGGCGTCGCGCTCGGAGAGGATCGGGTCTCGGGTGCTCCACAGGTGCTTGACGCGCGGGTCGGCCCAGCAGAGCCCGTGCTCGTCAGGGTTCGCGGGGTCGTACTCCTCGGTCACGTGGTAGGCGAACAGGAGATCCGTGAGCGCCTCGAAGCCGTGCGCGTGGTGACCGGGGATGTAGACGGCGACCGGGTTGTCGTCGCCGATGTCGGCGGTGAACGTCTCGCCGGTGTCGCGGTCGAGCACGACCACCCGCGCTGTCCCCTGCAGGCAGACGAACAGATCGTCCTGGCCGCGCTCGTGGTAGTGGAGACCGCGGATCACCCCCTTGCGGGAGAACGAGAGGTTGGTCTGGCGCGTCGGCTTCGGCAGCTGCGAGTCGCGCCGGACCTCGCTGAACCAGCCGCGCCCGTCCTCGAACCGCTGCAGCGGAAGAACCTGGACGCCCTGGATCACCAGGGTCACCTGTTGGCGCCGTTCTTGCGTACGAAGTCGTTGACGGCGTAGTAGGCGTCGATCGACTCCCCGGCGTCGCCCCAGAAGCCCTCGAGCACGTCGTACTCCATCGTCCCCTGGGAGACGAACCAGTTGTTCACGTCGGTGATCTCGAGCTCGCCGCGCCCCGAGGGCTCGAGCGTGGGGATGACCTCGAACACGGAGGAGTCGTAGAAGTAGATGCCGGTGACCGCGAACGAACTCGGCGGGTCGGCGGGCTTCTCGACGATCCGGACGACGCGGCCCTCGCCGTCGAGCTCCGGTACGCCGAGGTGGCGCAGGTGCTCCGGCTCGTTCATCTCGGACAGCAGGATCCGCGCCCCCGTCCCCTGCCGGCGGAAGTTGTCGACCGTCGGGCGGAGCGAGCGCTCGACGACGTTGTCCGCGAGCATCACGCAGACGGGATCGCCGTCCACGAAGCGGTCGGCGAGCCCCAGCGCCTCGGCGATGCCGCCGGCCCGCTCCTGGTACGCGTACGAGAGCCGTTCGATCCCGTGCTCGTGCCCGTTACCCAGCAGGCGCAGGAACTCGCCGGCGTGCGTCCCGCCGGTGACGAGCATCAGCTCGGTGATCCCGGCACCCACGAGCGCCTCGATCGCGTAGCTGACCATCGGCCGGTCGTAGATCGGCAACAGGTGCTTGTTCGTGGTCCGGGTAAGCGGGTGGAGGCGCGTTCCGCTCCCGCCCGCGAGGATGACGCCCTTCATTGAAGGGCGATGCTACTTCCTACGGGTGTGCGGGCAGAACGAGCACGAGAAGCGTGAAGAAACCGGCTGCCGTGACGAGGAACCGCATTCGGTGCTCCTTTCTCGGCTGAGCGAGGGAGGCTACGACGCACCTGTTGTCGGTCCGTTTCGCGTCCGTTAAGCCTCGGTAAAACCCTCGGATGGACGACCGGGAGCGAGAGGTTCAGCACGAGCCGCTGGTGCTGGAGGGCGAGGACGAGCTGCCGCGCCAGCCGGCGCCGCCCCTCGATCCCTACACGCCCCAGCCCGGCCCGGCGCCGGGAGAGCAGCGCGCCTTTCGCGTCATGCGCGTCGCCGTCGTGGTGCTCGTCGTGGTTGCGATCTTCGTGATCACCGCGCTCGTCCGTTAGAGCAGGCCCTCAGCGGACGGAGAGCGGGGCGCCCCCGAGCCGGTCGCGCGTCGACCAGAGCTGGATGCGAGCCCCTCGGCCAGCCCGCACCGTGACGGTGAAGTCGCCGCGAGCATTCGTCCGGCGCAGCCCGCCGAGCCAGATCCAGCGTCCGCCGCGGAACAGGCGCAGCCGGTAGGGCTGACTACCGCGGCGCCGCCGCACCTGACCCCAAAGCGTCGTCGCGGTGCCTTGCCTGGCCACCTGGGCGAACGGCAGCCGGAAGGCGACCGACGCCGGCTTGGCCTTGCCGGTGTGGGTGTACAGGCCGCTTTGCCAGCTCGCCGGCAGGATGTCGTCCTGGACGAGGAAGTGCACGAGCATGTCGACGCGGGGCGCGCGGAAGACGCGGAGCGCCGACTCGCCGACGTAGCGGGCCTGGGTCGCGTAGGAGACGCCGAGGATGGAGCGGTCGGGCGGGTTGGTCTGGTAGCCGTACTCGGTCAGCCAGATGCGCTTGGCGCCGAAGTTGCGCCGAACCTCGTCGAGCAGACGTTCGAGGGTCGCCATCGTGATCGTCTCGCACTTGAGGTGCCGGCAGCCGCCCGAAGTGGGCGTGTCGGACCGTGGCACGAGCGGATACGGATGATGGGCGTAGGCGTCGAGCCGAGCCCCGGCCGCCCGCATGCCGCGAATCCAGGTCACGGGTGAGACGCCGCCGACGTTGCCGCGAGGGGCGGTCACGCCGCCGCCGACGCGGACGCCGCGAATGGCGCGGTGCAGCTCCTCATACGCGGGGTTGAGCAGGGTCTGCACGTAGGTGCGCGGCGAGGTCGGCCGAAGCCAGCGCCGCTGGTTGGGCTCGTTCCAGATCAGCCAGTCCTTCACCCACGGGTAGCGCCGGGCGGCGGCGGCGGTGAAGTCGCCGAAGTCCCGCCCGGACCGGGGCGCCCAGCTGAACGAGCGGCCGCCGTTCGCCCAGGACGGTGTCCCGAGCAGGGTGACGACCGAGGCGATGCCGCGGTCGCGCAGGCCGCGAAGCACCGGGTCGGCGGCATCCCAGCGGTAGGCCGGGTCGGCGGCCGAGCGGGGCTCGTCGGGGCGCCGGCGCGCGATCTCGTCCCAGCGGAGGTTGAAGCGGACGAGGTCGACACCGAGCGTCTCGAGCCGGTCGAGCCGCTGCTCGAGCGTGCCTGGGCCGGACATGAGCCAGGCGTCGTCCTGAATGCCGTAGCGCGCGTACCGCGACGCCCCCGCGGGAGCCGCAGCAGCGAGCGCGATGGTGGCGGCGAGAACGACGGCGAACGGGACGCGCATGGGGCCCCAGCCTAGCGAGGCCCCATTTGCAAAAGGTAATGGCGAGGTTCGGGGGCCGGTCGTCCTACCGTCCGGCGGGACGGAGCGCGGGCGCCGGATGCTCCGCCAGCGGCGAGGCGGGAACGCGCGCCACCCGGGCCACGCGCTCGGGCAGCCACCAGTTCCAGCGCCCGAACAGCTTCATCGCGCTCGGAACGAGCAGGGCCCTGACGATCGTCACGTCGATCAGGATCGCCGCGGCGAGGCCGAACCCGAACTGCTGGAGGCCGACGATCGACCCGGCGACGAAGCCCGAGAAGGCGGCGAACATGACCAGCCCGGCCGCCGTCACGAGCCGCCCCGTCTTCTCGAGACCGAGGGCCACGGCCGACTCGTTGTCCCGCCCCGCGTCCCACTCTTCGCGCATGCGGCTGACGAGGAAGACCTCGTAGTCCATCGAGAGGCCGAACAGCATCGCGAACAGGAACACCGGGATCCAGCCCTCGATCTGGTCGAACTGCGTCAGGCCGAGCACCTCGCCGAAGCCGAGCTTGAAGAAGGTGACGAGCAGGCCGTACGCCGCCCCGATCGAGAGCAGGTTGAGCACGATCGCCTTCAGGGGCAGGAGCAGCGAGCGGAACGCGCGGAGGAGCAGCAGGTACGTGAGCACGAGCACCGCGAGCACGAGCCAGGGGAACGCGCCGTACGTCATGTCGAGGAAGTCGACGCCGAAGGCGGGTCCGCCGCCGGTGTGCACCGTGACCCCGGACGGAAAGCCGGCGGCCGGGACGATCTCGTCGCGCAGACGCTCGACGAAGCGCTGCGACTCGGGGAGGCCGTACTCGTGCCGCCCGGTGGCCTGGACGTGAAGGTAGCGACCGGTCGTGTCTGCGTATTCGGACCCCCGGCCCACGAGCACGCCGGCGATCTCGGGATCCGCCTCCAGGCCGGTGGTGAGCCGTCCGACCGCAGCCTCGACCTCGGGGTTGGAGCCCGCGCCGGGCCGCCCCGTGTCGATCACGATCTCCGTCGGCGCGAGCGCGCCCTCACCCACCTCCGCCGTGAGCACGTTCAGACCGCGGACCGCCTCGATGTCCTGCGGGATGCCCTTGTTCGAGCCCGGACCCAGCTCGAGCGCGAGCAGCGGCGAGGCGATGACCAGCAGGAGCGCTGTCGTGCCGACGGCGAACGCGAGCGGCCTGCGCATGATCGCATGCGCCAGGCGCGCCCAGAATCCGCTCTCCGGGTCGGACCGGCGCTCGGCGACCCCCTTCGGGACGAGGCGGACGCGGTCGAGTGAGTCCTCGGCGAGGTACAGGAGCGCGGGCAGGAGCGTCACGCCCGCGAGCACCGACACCACCGGGATCAGGAGGCCGGCGAGCCCGAAGCCGCGCATGAACGGGAGCGGCATGAAGAGCATCAGCGCCAGCCCGATCGCGACCGCGGTGCCGCTGAAGACGACCGCCCGGCCGGCTGTCTGCATCGTCCGGACGACTGCGTCCTCCTTGGCCAAGCCGACGCGGCGCTCCTCGCGATAGCGATAGACGACGAGCAACGAGTAGTCGATCGCGATCCCGAGCCCGATCAGCGCGACCAGATTGGTCAGGTACGTCGAGAGGGTCATGAAGTGCGCGAAGATCCAGATCACCCCGAGCGTCGTCGGGATCGAGACCGCGGCGAGCGCGAACGGGATCAGGAACGCGAGCGATCCGAAGACGTACACGAGGATCAGCAGCGCCAGCGGGATCGCGATGTAGAGCTCCGCCACCTTGAGGTCCCGGGCCTCCACCGGCTGGAGGTCGAACTCGATCGCGGACTGACCGGTGACGTACAGCCTGGCACCCTCGATCGTGCCCGCGGCGGCCCGCATGTCGTCCGTGTACTGCTTCGAGTCGGCCGGCTGGAGCTCGGAGACGATCGTCGCGCTCGCCACCCGGTCCGAGACGGGCTGGACCGCGGCGACCCGCGCCGTCGGCAGCACCTCCGCTGCGCGCCGCGCAGCCTGCCGGAGCGGCGCGACGAGCTTCTGTGCGGAGCCCGGCGCACCCTGGGCGACGAGCGAGAACGACCCTTCCGGCTTGCGGCCGAAGTGCTCCTCGAGCAACTCGGCGGTCTTCTCGGACTCGGACCCGGGCAGCACGAAGCGGTTCGTCAGCATGTCGCCGAGGCCGCTCGCCGCCGCTCCCGAAGCGACGAAAACGGCGATCCAGGCGGCGACGACCGCCCAGCGGTAGCGAACCATCGTCCGAGTCCAGCGCTCCATGACGCTCCTCTCGCGCGCTTAACCAGAAATACACGAACTGCTGTACAATCCGGTTACGACACTATCACCATGGCTACATCAACCACAAATTCCGGCACCGTGGCGGCGACGCGCCAGCTCGCCGACGCTTTCTCGGCCTTCGGCCCGCTGTACAAGCGCTGGCTTCACGCGCGGATCGAGTCGAAGCTCGGCTTCACCCACCAGCGCGCGCTGGACGTCCTCGCCTCCCACGGCTCCATGATCATGGCGAGCCTCGGGGCCGAGCTCGGGGTCACGCCCCGCTACGTGACGTCGCTCGTCGACGGGCTCGAGGCGCTGGGGCACGTCCGGCGCCGCCCGCATCCCGACGACCGGCGCGCCATCATCGTCGAGCTGACCGAGCAGGGCGAGACGACGTGCGCCGCCGCCGGCGACGTGTTCACGGAGATCAACGCGGAGCTGCTGAGCGTGCTGACTCCCGAGCAACAGCACAGCCTGCTCCAGTGCCTCCAGGTGCTGCTGGCGGAGCTGCAGCGCCAGGAGATCGGGCCCGACCGGCACGCCGAGCCGCCTTCCGCCGCCTGACGCGGGGGAGCAGACGGACGGCCGCGAACCAGACGTAGCCGGCGAAGGCGAGCAGCCCGCCGGCGAGCTGGAGCAGGCGTCTGATCCGGCGCACGGTTCCCGGACTGTACTCCGGGGTACGCTACGAGCGTGGCGAGGCGCCGCGACATCGACCGGCTACAAGGCGAGATCGAGGAGCTTTTCTCCGACCTGTGGCAGGTACCGCGCTTCGCCGGCATCCGCCACGGCTTCCGTCCCCAGGTCGACTGCTACCGCACCAGCGACCCTGCCGAGCTGACAGTCGTCGTCGAGCTGCCGGGCATCGATCCCGACGCCGTCCAGATCGCCGCGACACCGCGGACGCTCATCGTCTCGGGGGAGCGCAAGCGCGAGAAGGCGCCCGGCCGGGTGTACCAGCAGATGGAGATCGACGACGGCGCCTTCCAGAGGCAGATTCCGCTCGACGAGGACGTCGACACGTCGAGGGCGACCGCGAGCTACACCCGCGGGCTGCTCACGATCGTCCTGCCGATCGCGGAGCACCCGCCGGGCCCGGTCAAGGTCTCGATCGACGTGACGGTGCAGACGTGAGCGAGCCGGCGGACGAGCCCGGCGCCCACGAGCCGGACATCCCGGGGACGCTGCCGGTGCTGCCGCTCAAGGAGACGGTCGTCTTCCCGGATTCGATGACGCCCCTGGCGATCGGCCAGGAGCGATCCGTGCAGCTGATCGACGACGTGGTCGCCGGCGACCGCCTGCTCGCGCTGCTCACCGTCCGGCTCCCCGACGCGGAGCAGCCGGGCTGGGACGAGGTCTACGAGATCGGGACGGCCGCCCTGATCCACAAGATGATCAAGGTGCCCGACGGGACGCTGCGCATCCTCGTCCAGGGGTTGAAGCGAGTCCGCCTCACCGAGTCGGTGCAGGCGGAGCCGTACCTCGTCGGCGAGTTCACGGAGGTCCCCGACGAGCTCGAGGCCTCCCGCGAGGTCGAGGCGCTGACGCGCAACGTCCAGGGCCTCTTCGCGCGCGTGATCGGGCTCGTCCCGTACCTGCCCGAGGAGCTTCAGCTCGCCGCCGCCAACGTCGAGGACCCGAGCGCCCTCTCCAACCTCGTCGCCTCGACCCTGCGCCTGAAGACCGAGGAGCGGCAGCGGCTGCTCGAGCTCGCGAACGTGGAGGCGCGCCTGCGCGAGACCTCCCTGATCCTGAACCGGGAGCTCGAGGTCTTCGAGCTGGGCACGAAGATCCAGTCGCAGGTGCAGTCGGAGCTCGACAAGGGCCAGCGCGAGTTCTACCTCCGCCAGCAGCTGAAGGCGATCCAGGACGAGCTCGGAGAGGGCGACGCGGAGCTGGCAGAGGTCAACGAGCTCCGCGCCCAGCTCGAGGCGATCGACCTGCCCGAGGACGCGCGCAAGGCGGCCGACCGGGAGCTGTCCCGTCTCGAGAAGCTGCCCACCGCCGCGGCTGAGTACGGCGTGATCAGGACCTACCTGGACTGGATCACGATGCTTCCGTGGGACTCAACGACGCAGGACAACCTCGACCTCCGCCAGGCGCGCAGGGTGCTCGACGAGGACCACTTCGACCTCGACAAGGTGAAGGAGCGGATCATCGAGTACCTCGCGGTCTCGAAGCTGAAGAACGACCTCTCCGGCCCGATCCTCTGCTTCGCCGGGCCGCCCGGCGTCGGAAAGACGTCGCTCGGCCACTCGATTGCGCGCACGCTCGGGCGCAAGTTCGTACGCATCTCGGTCGGAGGCGTGCGGGACGAGGCCGAGATCCGCGGCCATCGGCGGACGTACATCGGCGCGATGCCCGGCACGATCCTCCGCGCCCTCCGCGACGCCGAGTCGCGCAACCCGGTGTTCCTGATCGACGAGATCGACAAGATGGGCTCCGACTACCGGGGCGACCCGGCCAGCGCGATGCTCGAGCTGCTCGACCCCGAGCAGCACTCGACCTTCCGCGACCACTATCTCGACCTCCCCTTCGACCTGTCGAAGGTGCTCTTCATCTGCACCGCGAACCAGCTCGAGACGATTCCCGGGGCCCTCCTCGACCGCATCGACGTGATCCAGCTGTCCGGGTACACCGAGGAGGAGAAGCTCGGCATCGCGCGCAAGTACCTCGTCCCGAAGCAGGTCGAGGCGCACGGCCTCGAGAAGGCCAACATGGCGTTCACGGAGAAGGCGCTGCGCCTCCTGATCCGCGCGTACACGCGTGAGGCCGGGGTCCGGAACCTCGAGCGCCAGATCGCCGCGGTCTGCCGGAAGGCGGCCACCCAGGTGGCGAAGGGCAAGGCCAGGCGCATGCGCGTCGACGAGGCGAAGGTGCGGACGTGGCTCGGACCGCGCCGCTTCCCGGACGAGGTCCGGAAGCGGACGAGCGACCCGGGCGTCGCCACCGGCCTCGCCGTCACGGCCGTCGGGGGGGACATCCTCTTCATCGAGGCGAGCGCCTACCCGGGCAAGGGCCGGCTCAAGGTGACCGGACAGCTCGGCGAGGTGATGCAGGAGTCGGCGCAGGCAGCGCACTCGTGGGTCCGGGCGCACGCCGCCGGGCTCGGCCTCGACGCGCGCTGGTTCACGGACAACGACCTGCACGTGCACGTCCCTGCCGGAGCCGTTCCCAAGGACGGCCCGTCGGCCGGGATCACGATGGCGACTGCGATCGTCTCGCTCGTCAGCGGCCGGACGGTCTCCGACACGGTCGGCATGACGGGCGAGATCACGCTCACGGGCCAGGTGCTGCCGATCGGCGGCGTCCGCGAGAAGGTGCTCGCCGCCCAGCGTGCCGGCCTGACCACGGTCGTGCTGCCGAGGGAGAACGAGCCCGACCTCGACGAGTTGCCGCAGGAGACGCGCGAGGCGCTCGCGTTCGTCCTCGCAGACTCGGTCGACCAGGTGCTGGCAGCGGCGCTCGACGGCGCGATCTCACCCGCCGAGCTGGTGCGCCCCGCGGCGGGGCGGCAGGCCGCTATCTCAGCCTGAAGCTCGCGAGCAGCTGCTCGCACACGGGCTCGTCGGCGACGTCCGCGAAGCGGCAGAGCAGCTGGAACTCGCGGCGACCCTGGAGGACGAACGCGATCCGCCGCGTGCCGTCGCTCGCCCCTGAGAACCGGTAGTGGCGCCCGCGGAGGCCGCCGACGGTGACGTCGCTGCTCTCCTGGACCGCGCCGCCGAGCTTGCCGGCCAGCTCGTCGGCGACCCGGTCGAGCTCGCGAAACACCTCGGGCCTGAGCTCGGTGCGGTACGGCCGTGCGAGCCGGAAGGTGGTCACGGACACAGCAGCCCGCCCGTCTCCGGAGACGGCGCTCAGGGTGCGCCCGGCGCGCTCGAGGCGCCAGTCTTGAGGCGCTTCGAAGCGGTACCCCGTCCCAGCGGCGGTCTGAAGGGTCGCCTCCGTGTTGCCACCGCAGCCGCCCGCGAGGAGAATCGCCACGAGCCCGACCTGTTTGCGGGCCCGGGGCGCCGGGAACAGGCGGCTGGCCACAAGCGAGCGAAAGGAAGACCGGCAGATGACGAAGACCAAGGACAGGATCTCCGACATGAAACCGTACGTCGAGCGTGCGGTGAAGGACGAGGACCTGCGAGACAACGTGCTGGCCGCGTTCACGGCCGCCCGAGAGGTCTACAACGAGCTGCTCGGCGACCGGGGCGTCACCGGCATCGCCTCGCGCGTCGCGAGCGACAAGGACATCCAGGACAACCTCCGGAAGGCAGTCGACGAGCTGCGGCACGCGTCAGATCGCATCCAGGGCAAGAAGGAGCACTCCAGCCGCAACAGCATGCTGCTGCTCACCGGCATCACGATCGGCATCCTCTTCAACCCGATGACGGGCCCGGCCACGCGGCAATGGCTGAAGAAGGCCATCCTCGGCGACAACGACGACTTCACCTACAGCGGCGGGGGCGGGGGAGGCGGCGGAAACTCGGCGAGCTGAGGCTCAGCGCGGTCGGGTCGTCGGATCCGACCGCGTCGGGTTTGCCGCCGGTGCTTCGGCCTCCTCGGCCGAGACGGGCTCCTCCATCGCGGCCTGAAGGGAGGCCGGCTCGAGGCCGCTCGCGCTGGAGATGTCCGTGGACGAGAGCAGGAACGCGCCGGGTCGCGGCGCGTCGCTGACCTCGGCCACCGAGGGCGTCCAGCCGGCGCCGGCTACGAACCGGACGTCCTCCAGCCGCTGCCAGGCGAGCAGGTACGTGTACGGATTGATCACGCCGTCGTAGCCGAGTCCGAGTAGCCCGACGGGGTGGATCTCGAAGTGCAGGTGCGGCGGGGTCGTCTCGGCGTCGCCCGAGTTGCCGACGAAGCCGACCACGTCGCCGGGCTCGACGTGCGCGCCGTCCACGGCCAGCGGGGAGAAGGCGGAGAGGTGAGCGTAGTAGAACTCGTTGCCCTGCTCGTCGCGCAGCCACAGGCGGTTGCCGCCGATGTCGTTCCAGCCCACCGAGAAGACCGTGCCCTTGGCGACCGCGAGCACGGGAGCGCCGATCGGCGCGAAGATGTCCTCGCCGTGGTGCCAGCCGACGATCGCGCGACTGGCGCCGAACGTGTCGGTGAACGAGGCCGGGCCGTGCACCGGGAAGACGTAGCCGCCCTTCGTCAGCTTCGGGATCAGGCTCGGTAGCGGACGGCGGACGATCGGCGGGATCCTCGAGCGCCCGAGCCCCGGCCTGGCGGTCGGGCCCTGGGGCGCCGGAAGCGTGACTGTGGGCGTCGATCCGGGAGCAATCGTCGTCTCCGGCGGTGGCGGCGCGGCCTGCGCGGCGGCCTCGGCGTAGCCGGCGAGGATCTCGGTTCCGGCCGGCAGCCCGGCGTGGTCGGCCGTCAGGTGGACGTCGAGGGCTGTGACGAAGCCGCGGTAGCCGTCCTCGGTCGGAGCGGACCCCTGGGCCAGCAGGATGGCGTAGCCCCAGTCGCCGAGCTCGATGCGCACGCCCGGGGCGGCAGCGACGGGCTGGCCGAGCACGGTCAGCCCGGAGACCGCCGCGCCCGAGAGATCGCCTGTCGGCTCCTGACCGGTCTTCGCGCCCGCGACGGCGCGGCCGTTGACCTGGGCGACGGTGATCTCGCCGCCGAACAGGATGATCGTCGTCACCTCGCTCGACGCGCTCGCGATCGCCGACGAGTCGGTCGCGCTGGCGGAGACGCTCGCGGTGACGGGCCCGCTCGTCACGATCGAGCCGTCCTCAGGGTAGGCGAAGCCCCCGCCGAACTGGACGGAGTCGGGCGGCGCGGTCACCTCTCGCGTACCAGCCCCGGCCTGGCCGGGGATGAGCACCTTGATCGCATAGGCCCGCGCGGCCGCGCCCGAGCCGGGCGCGGCCCCTGCCGAGCCGCCCGCGAGCAGCACGACCAGGGCCCCGAGCACCGAAGCGACGCGCCGCACCAAGAGCACCATTATGGGGGACGCGTCAAACGGCGGCACCGAGCGGTTCCGCGACCGGCGCTTGAAAGTGAGAATCACTCTCAGTAAGCTTCCGCGATGGCCGCCGATCCCAGGCTCGTCCTTCCTCCCCGCGCACGCCTGACGTCCCAGCGGCAGGCCGTCCTCGACGCGATCGGGCGCTCCGAGGGAAGCTTCACCGTGATCGAGCTCTACGACCGCGCGCGGAGGGCGGAGCCCCGCCTCGGTCTGGCGACCGTGTACCGCACGGTCGAGCTGCTGCGCCGGGACGGCAGTGTGCGGGCACTGGCCGGAGAGGGGCGCCCGGCCTACGTCCGCTGCCACCCCGGCCATCATCACCATCTCGTCTGCCTCACCTGCCACTCGGTCGAGGAGACCGAGCTGTGCGCCGCGCCGCCGGCTGCCGAGCTCGAGCGCCGCTACGGCTTCACGGCCGAGACGCACGAGGTCGACTTCTACGGCACCTGCAAGGGCTGCGCGGACGCGGACCGGGTCGCGTGACCTGGCTCGCCGTCCCCCTCGCCGGCCTGACCGTTCTCTCGACGCTCGCGGGCGGGCTCGTCGCGCTGCGCCTGAGCCGTGAGCTGACGACGGCGATCGCGCTCACGGGCGGAGTCGTGGTCGCGGTCGCGCTCTTCCACGTCCTGCCCGAGGCGATCGAGGCGGTCGGCGAGCCCCGGCAGGTGGGCGCGCTGGTCGGCCTCGGCTTCCTGTTCTTCTTCCTCGCGGAGCGGTTGCTCGTCCTCCACCACCGCGACGAGGCCGAGCAGGCGCGCGCGCACGCCCAGGTCGGGGCCCTCGGCGCGGCCGGACTCTCGTTGCACAGCTTCATCGACGGGCTCGGCATCGGCCTGGCGTTCGGCCTCGGCACGCCCACCGGCCTGCTCGTCTTCCTCGCGGTGATCTCGCACGACTTCGCCGACGGGCTCAACACCGTCAGTTTCGTCTTGCGGCAGTCGAACGATCGTCGTCGTGCCGTCCGCTGGCTCACGATCGACGCGGCGGCCCCGCTGCTCGGAGCGATCGTGGGTGCGTCGCTGCACGTCTCGGAGGAGAGCCTCGGCCAGCTTCTTGCCGTCTACGCCGGGTTCTTCCTCTTCATGGGCGCCACCGACCTGCTGCCCCACGCGCACGAGCACCCCTCGGCGAAGCGGGTCGCACTCACCGTCGCCGGCTTCGGAGGGATCTTCCTCCTCAGCCTGGTGGCGAACTAGCGGACGCGCTAGAGCGAGCCGAGCCGCTTCTGCGCGAAGGCCCGGAAGCGCTCGCGGGCCTCGTCGTCGGGGCCGAGCGGCTCCTCGTTGGCATAGCGCGGGTCGGCGGCGATCTCCTCGGCGACGGCGCGCACCTCCTCCGCCAGCCGAGCGTGGTGCGCGGGATCGCGAAGCAGGGTCTCGACCCACGTCTCGGAGCCGTCGTAGGGAGGTAGATCGTTGTCGAACAACAGCTGGCCGAGCGCGATCCCGACCCTGATGTAGGCGAACGTCCGGAACGCCAGCACGCGGCGCGGCGAGCCCACGAGGCGGTCGATCTCGGGATCCTCTCCCTGGATCTGCGCGACGATGCTGCCGATCGGCTCGTCGACCAGCGGCACCCAGATGTCGTCGAGCTCCGCCATCGGCACAGAATAGGGCTAGCTGCGGCGCGCCCGCCAGGCGATCTGCGCCGCCACGCCGAGCACGAGCAGGGCGAACAGCCGGCGCAGGGTGTCCTCGGGCAGCGACTCCGCGATCCAGATCCCCGCGGCGACGCCCGGAATCGAGGCGAGGCCGACCGTGATCGCCGCGCGGCCACGTAGGTTGCCGTAATCGTGCTGGCGCCAGACGCCGGCTGCGACCGTGGGCAGGATCGCGAGCAGCGACGTCGCCTCCGCCTCGAGCTGGCCGAGGCCGAGCGCGAGCAGCGCCGGCACGAACAGGATTCCGCCGCCGACCCCGAACAGGCCGGCGATCGTGCCGGCCGCGAAGCCGAGCGTCATGGCGAGGAGCACCGTCGTCACTGCACGAGCAGGGTCACGGCGATGACGACGAGGACGAGCGCGAACAACAGCGAGAGCGCGCGGCGCGGCAGCCGCTGCTGCACCGCTGTCCCGGCGATCGCGCCGAGCGCGGCCGGCAAGCCGACGAGGACCGCCTCGAGCGGGTGGACGCGGCCGGTGAACGAGTAGCCGATCACGCCTGCGAGCGCGGTCAAGCCGATCGCGCCGAGCGAGGTCGCCATCGCCGTGCGTTCGCCGAACTGCAGGACGAGGATGAGCAGGGGCACGATCAGGATGCCGCCCCCGACGCCGAACAGCGCGCTGAAGACTCCGGCGACGACGCCGATCAGAGCGAGCCGGAGCACGGCCGTATCCTACGCCGGTGCATCTGCCGGCCCCTCTCCGCGAGCTCGCGGCCGAGCCCGAGCGCGCCGCGCTGCTGCTCGACGTGGACGGCGTGCTCGCCCCGATCGTGCCGCGTCCGGAGGACGCCCGCGTTCCCGACGGGACACGGGCGGAGCTGCGCCGCCTCGCGTCCCGCTACGCGCTCGTTGCCTGCGTGTGCGGCCGCGCGGGCGAGGACGCCCGCCGGGTGGTGGGAGTCGACGAGCTCGTCTACGTCGGCGAGCACGGCCTCGAGCTCGAGCCCGAGGCGGAGGCCTGGGTCGGGCGCCTGCGCGCGTTCGCCGACGACACCACGGAGTGGCCCGCCGAGCGCAAGCGGCTGACGGTCTCGTTCCACTGGCGCACCGCCGAGGATCCGGAGGCGGCCCGGCGGGTGCTGGAGGGGATCGAGGAGCGTGCGCGGAGCGCCGGGCTCGTCCCCCGCTGGGGCCGCATGGTGCTCGAGCTGCGCCCGCCGCTCGCGGCGCACAAGGGCACGGCGGTTGCCCGGCTCCTCGAGCGGCACGGCCTGGCGCGGGCGATGTACGCGGGCGACGACACGACCGACCTGGACGCCTTCGGCGCACTCGCGCGCCTCGAGCTCGGGGTCCGCGTCGCGGTCGCGTCGACGGAAGCGCCGCCGACGCTCCTCGAGGCCGCCGACGTCGTGGTCGGCGGCCCCGAAGAGCTGTTCCAGGTGCTCCGCTTCCTCTAGATCTAGACCGCGTCCAGCGCCGGCACGGCGTCTGGCGCAGGCTGCTTCGCGATGTCGCGCTCGCGGATCAGCACGGCGGACAGGACGACGCCGAGCGCGAAGATGGCGGCCCCGGCCCAGAAAGCGGCCTGGAAGCCGTCGGTGAGGGCGACCGGGAGCGGGGAGCCGCTCGCGAGCACGTCCTCCGTCCGCGAGGTCGCGATCGTGGAGATGAGCGCGATCCCGAGCGCACCGCCGATCTGCTGCGTCGTGTTGATCAGGCCGGAGGCGAGCCCGGCCTGCTCCTCGGGAACTCCCGCGAGCGCGGCGATCGTGATCGGCACGAACGAGAAGCCCATCCCGAGCGCGATCACGAGGAAGCCCGGCAGCAGGTCGCCGAGGTAGGAGCCGTCGACCGACACCTGCGTGAAGTAGACGAGGCCGACGACCATGATGCTCATGCCGGCGACGAGCACCGGCTTGACGCCGATCCGGTTGACGAGCTGCGCCGCGACGCCAGACCAGACGATCGCGGTGCCGGCCACGGCGAGGTAGGCGATGCCCGTCTTGAGCGGCGAGTAGCCGAGTACCTGCTGCATGTACAGCGTGAGCATCAGGAACATCGCAAACAGCGCGGTCCCGAGCATGAAGCCGGCGACGTTCGCGCCCGTCAGCGTGCGCAGGCGGAAGATCGAGAACGGCATCAGCGGCTCCGCCACGCGGCGCTCGGTGACGACGAAGCCGGCCAGCAGCACCGCCGAGGCGACGAAGGTGGCGATCGTCCGGCCCGAGTCCCAGCCCCAGTCGCGCCCCTGGGTGATCCCGAGGACGAGCGCGACGAGCCCGGTCGTGACGAGGACCGCGCCCAGGGCGTCGAAGCTCTGCCCGTGCGCGTCACGGCTCTCGGCGAGCAGCAGCGGCGTGATCGCGAGCGCGAGCGCCCCGACCGGGATGTTGACGAAGAAGATCCACTCCCAGCTCAGGAGGTCGGTGAGGATGCCGCCCGCCAGCACGCCCGCCGCCGCTCCGAAGCCGCCGACGGCGCCCCAGACGCCGAGCGCGACGTTGCGCTCGCGGCCCTCGGCGAAGGTCGTCGTGAGGATCGAAAGCGCAGCCGGGGAGATGATCGCGGCGCCCAGCCCCTGGATCGCGCGGGCGCCGATCAGCGCACTCTCCGACCAGGCGAGACCGCACAGCAGCGAGCCGACCGTGAAGACGACCAGGCCCGCGACGAAGATCCGCCGGCGGCCCAGCAAGTCGGCCGCCCGGCCGCCGAGGAGCAGGAAGCCGCCGAAGACGAGCGCGTAGGCGCTGATCACCCACTGGAGGTTCTGTTGTGAGAAGTCGAGGTCGATCTGGATCGAGGGCAGCGCGACGTTCACGATCGCGATGTCGAGCACGACCATGAACTGCACGGCGCAGAGAAGCGCGAGGGCGAGCCATTTCCTTCTGGCAGAGGCGACCATTCCGAAGTCCTTTCGGTTCGAGTAGCTTGCGAACTTACAGGACATGCTTGCGTTTTGCAAGTCTCCACTTGTCATCAGCAAGCATCAGGGATACACTCTCCCGAATGAAGCACTACGACCAGTACTGCCCCGTCGCGCACGCACTCGAGCTCGTCGGTGAGCGCTGGTCGCTTCTGATCGTGCGCGAGCTCGTCAGCGGTCCGAGGCGGTACACCGACCTCGCGGCCCAGCTGCCGAGGATCGGGACGAACATCCTCGCGGGCCGGCTTCGCGACCTGGAGTCGGTCGGGGTGATCCAGAAGCACCGCCTCCCGCCGCCTGCGGCCTCTCAGGTCTACGAGCTCACCGACTACGGCCACGAGCTGAAGCCGGTGCTGCACGCCCTGGCCCACTGGGGCGCGAAGTCGCTGGGACCCCCGGGGTCGCTGACCGAGCTGCGCCCCGGCTGGCTGGAGAACGCGCTCTGCGTCGGCGTCTCGCTCGCCGCGACCGGAGGCACCTTCGAGTTCCGCATCGGCGGCGAGACGGCCTCGCTCGTCGAGGGCGAGGTTCGCGCG
>JBOHAW010000180.1:0-3979 GCA_050697975.1 Gaiellaceae bacterium | reverse complement strand
CCGCACGCCCGCGTCGTCGTCGGCGGCACCCGCGAGGCGGCGGAGGCCTTCCTCGGCCGTCCGGTCGAGCGCGAGGTCGAGGTCTCGCTGGCGGGCCGGCTCGAGCGGCGCGGGGACGAGGTCTGGGACGGCGCCCACACGGCCGACGCGGTCGATTGGCTGCTCGCCCGGCTGCCGCGGCGCGAGCACGTCCTCTGCGTCTCGGTACTCGCGGACAAGGATGTCGACGGGATGCTCGCGCGCCTCGCCGGCGCGGGGCGGACGCTCGTCGCCACCCGCTCGTCCAACCCGCGGGCGCTGGCCGCAGAGGACGTGGCCGGCCGCGCGCGGCGGCACTTCGACCGGGTGGAGGCGCTGGCCGATCCCGTGGGGGCGCTGGAGCGGGCTCGCGAGCTGGCGGGCCCGGCGGGCGCCGTGCTCGTCACCGGCTCGCTCTATCTGCTCGCCGACCTGTTTAACCGACAGGAAGAGCGCGTACCATGACGAAGCTTGGTGAACGCCTCAGCGTCTTCGCGTTCGCCACGGTCGCGGTCGGCGCGATCGTGGGGCTCGCGTTTGCCGCCGGCTATCTGATCGGAAAGCTGCTGCTGTGAGCCTTCTCATCTTCGGCACCACGACCGACGACAGCCTCTTCGGCGGGGTCAACGACTTCTTCGATTCGCAGACCTGGTTCCTGATCCGGAACCTGTCGATCTTCTTCGTGCTCGTCTTCTGGCTCGCCGTCGCCTACTGGGTCTACAAGGACGCCCGGCGGCGGATCGAGGATCCCTGGCTCGTCGTGATGGCCACGATCCTCGGGCTGATCCCGCCGTTCGTGGGCGCGATCATCTACCTGTTCTTCCGCCCGCCCGAGTACCTCGACGACGTGCGCGAGCGCGAGCTCGAGATCAAAGCGATGGAGGAGCGCCTCGGGCGGCGCGACCTTCACTGCCCCGTCTGCCGCGCCGAGGTCGACGCGTCCTTCCTCGTCTGTCCGGTCTGCACCACGAAGCTCAAGCAGGCGTGCAGCAACTGCAAGTCGCCGCTGGAGGCGCTCTGGCAGATCTGCCCGTACTGCGAGACCCGGGTGGACACGCCGACCGCCGTCCAGCAGCTCGACTCGTGGGAGAGCCAGCCGGGCAGGGCCCGCAGCAAGCCGTAGACGCACTAGACTCCGGCGCTTCATGGCCGTCGAGCGCAGCCTGATTCTGATCAAGCCGGACGCGGTCGAGCGGAAGCTCGCCGGCGAGATCCTCGGTCGGCTCGAGCGGCGCGGCCTCACCGTGCGCGCCGCGAAGCTGCTCCGGGCCGACCGTGGGCTCGGCGAGCGGCACTACGCAGAGCACGCGGAGAAGCCCTTCTTCGGCGAGCTCGTCGACTTCATCACCTCGGCTCCGACGCTCGCGCTCGTGATCGAGGGCGAGGGTGCGATCGAGGTCTCGCGCACGACAATCGGGGCGACGAACCCCGCCCAGGCCGCGCCCGGGTCGATCCGCGGCGACCTCGCGCTCGGGATGCCGAACAACCTCGTTCACGGCTCCGACTCCCCCGAGTCGGCGGACCGCGAGATCGCGCTGTGGTTCGCGGCCGATGAGCTCGTCTGAGCTGCCGGACGACGCGCGCCGCAACCGCGAGCTCTGGACTCGCATCAACGCCGAGTACACCGGCGGCGCGGCCCGTCGCCAGTGGTCGCGCGAGGAGATCACGTGGGGGACCTGGCACGTTCCCGAACGGGAGCTGAACGTGCTCCCGGAGCTCGACGGCCTCGACGTGATCGAGCTCGGCTGCGGCACCGCGTACTTCGCGGCGTCGCTGGCTCGACACGGTGCGCGCACCGTCGGAGTCGACGTCACGCCGGCCCAGCTGGAGACCGCGCGCCAGTGCCAGGAGGAGTTCGGGCTCGACTTCCCGCTCATCGAGGCCAGCGCCGACAGCGTTCCCTTACCGGACGCGTCGTTCGATCTCGCCGTCTCCGAGTACGGGGCGAGCATCTGGTGCGACCCCTACCTCTGGATTCCGGAGGCCGCGCGGCTGCTCCGTCCCGGCGGGCGGCTCGTGTTCCTGACGAACTCGGTACTCGTGATGCTCTGTACCGACGAGGAAGAGGAGCCTGCGGGCGAGCGGCTGCTGCGAGACCAGTTCGGCATGCACCGCTTCGAGTGGGCGGACGACGGCTCGGTCGAGTTTCACCTCGGGCACGGCGAGCTGATCCGCCTCCTCCGCGCGCAGGAGTTCGAGATCGAGGATCTGGTCGAGCTGCAGGCGCCCGCGAACGCCGAGACCCATCCGTACTACGGTTCGGTGACAGCGGACTGGGCTCGCCGCTGGCCCTCCGAGGAGATCTGGAAGGCGCGCAAGCGCGCATGAGCGCCGCGCCTGCGCCGCCGCTGCTGCTCGCGTCCACGTCCCCGCAGCGCCGCGCGATCCTGGAGCAGCTGGGCCTCCCCTACGACGTCGTCGCGCCCCGGTACGAGGAGCACGATCCGCCCGAGGCCGACGCGGTCGCGCTCGTACGGGAGCATGCACGCGGAAAGGCACGGTCGGTCGCCGCGGAGGCGGGCGACAGGCCCGTGCTCGGGGTCGACACGGCGGTCGTGCTCCGGGGCCGCATCTACGGCAAGCCGGCCGGGGCCGGGGAGGCGGAGCGGATGCTCGAAGAGCTCGCCGGCGAGACGCACGCGGTCGTGTCGGGGCTCTGTCTGGTCACGTCCGGCTGGGAGGAGCTCGCGCACGCGAGCACGCTCGTCACGTTCCGCCCCCTCACCCCGCGCGACCTCGCCGCCTACGTCGCGAGCGGGGAGTGGGAGGGACGAGCGGGCGCGTACGCGATCCAGGGTCTCGGGGCGGCGGTCGTGGAGCGCATCGAGGGCGACTACCTCAACGTCGTCGGTCTGCCGGCGGCGCTGCTCGTGCGCCTGCTCGCCGCCCGCTTCCCGGGTCTGTACGGGTTCGGCTGATCCAGCCATGCCCAGGGGTCAGACCCCTCAACAAGCCGTCACGTCTGCGCCGCACGCAGGTCCGGTGCGTTTGAGCCCGGCGGCGCCGTTCCCTGCGGGGCTACGGGTCGCTAGACTCAAGACCCCCTCATGGGCCTCTTCACGCAGATGACTGGCTTCGGCGGCCGCGACATGGCCGTGGACCTGGGTACGGCAAACACGCTCGTGTACGTTCGAGGGCGCGGCATCGTCCTCTCGGAGCCCTCGGTCGTCGCGATCGACCAGCGCTCGGGCGAGGTGCACGCCGTCGGCGTCGAGGCAAAGCGGATGCTCGGCCGCACACCCGGCACGATCTCCGCCATCCGGCCGCTCAAGGACGGCGTCATCGCCGACTTCGACGTGACCGAGCAGATGCTGCGCCACTTCATCCAGAAGGTCCACCAGCACCGGTTCGCGCACCCGCGCGTGGTCGTTTGCGTCCCGTCGGGCGTGACGGGCGTCGAGAAGCGCGCGGTCGAGGAGGCGACGCTCTCCGCAGGCGCACGCCAGGCGTACCTGATCGAGGAGCCGATGGCCGCCGCGATCGGCGCCGGGCTTCCCGTCGCCGAGCCGACCGGAAACATGATCGTCGACATCGGCGGCGGCACGACCGAGGTCGCCGTGATCTCGCTCGGCGGGATCGTCGTCTCGCAGAGCCTGCGGGTCGGCGGCGACGAGATGGACGACGCGATCGTGAACCACATCAAGAAGGAGTACAAGCTCCTGATCGGCCAGCAGACTGCCGAGGAGATCAAGCTCGAGGTCGGCTCTGCCTACCGGATGCGCGAGGAGGTGCAGGCGGAGGTGCGCGGTCGCGACATGCTCACCGGCCTGCCGAAGACCGTGATCCTCTCCTCCGAGGAGGTCCGGCACGCGCTCGAGGAGCCGGTGTCCCAGATCATCGACGCGATCCGCTCGACGCTCGACAAGACTCCGCCGGAGCTGGCCGCGGACATCATGGATCGAGGAATCGTGCTCGCCGGCGGTGGTGCGCTTCTGAGCGGCCTCGACGAGCGGCTTCGCCA
>JBOHAW010000179.1:0-21360 GCA_050697975.1 Gaiellaceae bacterium | reverse complement strand
AAGGACAAGAAGGACGGGTAGCCCGAAACGGCAGGGCTATACTGATTCGCCCCTGCCGACGTAGCTCAGCTGGTAGAGCACTTCACTCGTAATGAAGGGGTCCGCGGTTCGAATCCGCGCGTCGGCTCTCAGATTTGCAGGCCTTTCTTGCTCTGGAGCGTGACCCACGACGTGTTCAGGGGCGACCAGGGGCCTCTCGAGTGAAGTGGTCGTGAGCAGCGGGCCGCTTCGCAGCACTCGGCAACTTCTGAGGTCATCGTTTGTCGTCTCGAGGCAGTCCAGCGAGCTGCCATGAACGAGGCGCTACGAGTCACGACCAGACACCGCAACCCCCGCGTTCGCTCAGGAGATCGCCGACGTCCGGGCAGCACAGGCCGCGTAGGCTTGGGCTTCGGTCAACGCCGAAGCGCGTCAGGGTCGTTGCCGTGGAGCACGTCGGGGTCGAAGTCGGCACCGTTAGGCCACACGATCGTTCCGAGCTCCTCGTCCACGCGCACCTGCCGGAAGAGCTCCGGATCGACGCGGAGCGGCTCGAACACCGGTCCCCACAACTCTGCTTCGAGATCGATCTCTCGCACGGTGCCGTCGTCGAAGCCGAGCCGGAGCTCGAAGCCTTCAAGCGGCTCGACCGTGCGGATACGTGCTGTGCGTGTGCGGGTGCTCACGGCAGTGGGTCAATCGTATCGAGGGGCAGGTGGGCCTCTGCCCTGGCCCAGTTCGCCTCGAGCTCGGCGCGATGCATCCCGGCCCACTCCTGCACAAGCCTGAGCGCGCGTGCTGGAAGCTCCCCGGCAAGGGGCTCGAGCGTCTCGATCACGATCTGGGCCTCGTGCTCGGCGTAGATCGCATGAAAGTGCGGAGGGTGATGGTCGCGGTAGTACATGGCGATCACGATCCCGTAGAAGCTGCTGATCCGCGGCACACGACCATCATCTCGCCGCCGCCAGACGGCGGATCAGTTTGGGCGCGCGAGGCGCCTCGGGGTCTACGCGGGGTCTACGTTTTTGTCATCCAGCGTCCTCGGCCGCCGCCGTGGCGTGGCAGATTCGTCCGAACCATGCGGCTTCGCAACGACTCGAGGCGACATCGCGCGACACGTGCTCAACGCTCGTAATGAAGGGGTCCGCGGTTCGAATCCGCGCGTCGGCTCTCTCAAAAGGCCCGGCGTTTGCGGGCCTCTTTCTGTGAGATCGGCGACCGTGCCAGACGGAACGCCATGCCGTTGCAAACGTTCTGCGAACGCGCTGGGTCATTCGTCTATACGGTCTCGGCCGCGGAGCGACTACGGCGTCGGGGCCGCAGCGAGTTCGCCTATCTGATCGGGAGCCTGACTCTCGGAGTCGTGCGGGCGCCGACCGAGTACCAGAACGCGGGCGGCTGGCCGACGGCGTTCGGCACGGGCCGCCAGAACCACGACTGGGATCCGTGGATCATGTACCGGCTCATCGCCGGAGCGCTCGCGCTCGGCGTGCACGCGTGGATCGCGTTCGGCCGCCAGCCGGCGAGCGAGCGCGAGATCCCCTTTGCGCGTGCCTGTGCGGGGCCTCCGGCCGGTCACACACCGCGCACGCCGAGGGGCGGAAGCCCCGCGTGCGCGGGGCCTCCGCCCTGTTCGAGCCTACGGCCTGTAGAGGAACTTCTTGATCCTGGGCGAGTTGACGTTCGCGCGGGTCACCACGGCGGAGCCGGTGCCGTAGTGCTTCTTGATCCCGGCCCGCTTCCCGGTCACCCACTTGTAGGCCAGCTGGACGCCGAGCGCGCCGATCCCGTACGGATACTGCGCGATGAGCGCGTCGATCGTGCCGGCCTTCAGCGCCTGCACCTGCGGCGGGCCCGCGTCGAACTCGACGAGTTTCACCACGCCCGCCTTGCCGGCGGCGGTGACCGCCGCGGTGACGCCGTTCCCCGAGACGACGTTCATCGCGAAGATGCCCTTGAGGTTCGGGTTCCCGTTGATGAGCGCCGCCGTCTGGTTCTGCGCCTTCGTCTGGTCGTCGTTGCAGTACTGGATCCCGAGGTACTTCACCTTCGGGTACTTCTTGAGCCGCGCGACGAACCCGTCCCGGCGCTGATCGGTGGTGCTGATGCCGGGATTGACGCTGATCGCCGCAACGGCGCCCGACCCGCCGATCGCCTTCACGAGCGCGTCCGCGGCCGCCCTGCCTCCCCCGAGGTTGTCGGTCGAAACGTTCGTGATCGCGATCGGCTTCGTGATGAACGTGTCCACGGTGATCACGGGGATCCCGGCGTCGATCGCGCGTTGGATCGGCGCGATCAGCGCCGTCTTGTCCGTTGGCGCGATCAGGATCGCGTCCGGCTTCCGGGCGATCGCCCCGTTCAGGAACGGGATCTGCGTCGGCGGCGAGAACGCCTTGGTCGAGCCGGTGAACACGACCTTGACGCCGAGCTTCTTGCCCGCGGCCTGGGCGCCCTTCTTCATCGTGAGATAGAAGGAGTCGGAGGCGATGCCCGCGACGAGGTAGAAGGTGTAGGTCTTCTGGGCGGCGTGGCTGCGGGACTCCGTGCCGCCGGTTGCGGTCGACCCCATGAGCATCAGGCCGGCCGTGAGGGCCATGGCCACGACGAGCAAGCGGCGTGACATCGATGGCCTCCCTTCCTGTGACGTTGCCGTTACTGGACTGGTGCCGTCTCGATCTCACCCCCCTCCTGCGCTGCGGCGACGGCGCAGCTGGTCGAGATAGACGGCGAGGATGATCGTAGCCCCGACGGTCACCTCCTGCCAGAACGGCTGGACGTTCCTGATCACGAGGCCGTTCTGGAGGACGGTCGGGATGAACGCGCCGACGGAGCTCATGAGGACAGAGCCGATGCCGCCAAACAGGCTCGTGCCGCCGAGCACGACGGCGCTGATCGCATTCAGGTTGTCCTGGAGGTGCGAGACCGACGTGGTGTTGGTGTAGATCGCGAGGTCGAGCACGCCTGCGAGCCCGGCGAGGAAACCAGCGAGCGCGTAGACCTTGACGAGGTGCCGGTTGACCGCGATGCCGGCACGGCGGGACCCCTCGGCGTTCGAGCCGACCGCGCGCGTGTAGCGGCCGAAGCGCGCGTACTGGAAGACGATGTGCGCGACGAGCAGGAACCCCAGCGCGAGCCACATCGGGTAGTAGACGCCGAGGAACTTCGCGTTGCCGAAGTCCGACGTCAAGCCGGTCGGCACGGGGGCGCCGAGGTAGCTGCCGCCCGAGAGCAGGTTTCCGAACCCGAAGGTCATCCCGTAGGTGCCGAGGGTGACGATGAAGGGCGGCAGCCGCATGAGCGTGATCAGCAGGCCGTTGACGACGCCCCAGAAGGTGCCGGCGAGGAGGGCGACCACGATCCCGGCCACGATCGCCTTCGCCGCGTGCGGGTAGACGCCGCTCGTGACCTGGGCATTCGTCCCGGCGAGCTCGAGCATCGTCCGCCCCCCGCAGACGGCCGAGAAGAAGAGGATGCCGCCGATCGAGAGGTCGATGCCGCCGGTGACGATCACGAACGTCAGGCCGATCGCGAGCAGCACGACCTGCGAGGTGCTGAGCGCGATCTGGGAGAGGTTCGCCTCGGTCAGGAACGTGTCGCGCGGCGTCGTCGCCCAGAAGAAGCCAAGGAGCGCCAGCAGGAAGAGGAAGAGCCACGAGCGGTCGAGGAGGGCGATCGCCGTCCGCCCGGAGCCGCCGCCACGCGTTGCGACGTCTCCGGGCGGGGTCGGCTCCAGCTCGTCGGGTGCGGGCGGCGCCTGCGTCACGTCCTGCTCAGGCCGCCACCCCGAGCGCCCCGGTCATCATCGCGACGACGGCCTCGAGGCTCGTCTCCTTGGTCGTCAGGGTGGTGATCGTCCGGCCGAGGCGCATGACCGTGATCCGGTCGGCCACCGCGAAGACCTCGGGCAGGTTGTGGCTGATCATGAGCACGGCGAGCCCGTGGCTCTTCACCTCCTTGATCAGCCCGAGCACCATCGACGACTCGCGCACCCCGAGCGCGGCGGTCGGCTCGTCCATGATCACGATGCGCCGCCCCCAGGCGATCGCGCGCGCGACCGCGATCGCCTGCCGCTGGCCGCCCGAGAGCTCGACGACGGGCTGCTCGACCGACTGGATGCCGATCTTCAGCCGGCGCATCTCGTCCCGCGCCCGCTCCCGCATCGTCCTCCGGTCGAGGAAGCCGAACCACGAGAGCGGCGGCGGCAGGTAGAGCTCGCGTCCGAGGAAGAGGTTCGCGGCCGCGTCGAGGTGCTCGGCTAGGGCGAGGTCCTGGTAGACGGTCTCGATGCCGAGGGCGCGCGCCTCGCGCGGGTTGGCGATCTGCACCGGCTCGCCCTCGAGCAGCAGCTCGCCGGCGTCCGCGTGGAGGACGCCCGAGATGACCTTGATGAGCGTCGACTTGCCCGCGCCGTTGTCGCCGACGATGGCGTGCACCTCGTTGGGCGCGAGGGAGAAATTCCCGTCACGAAGCGCGACGACGTGACCGAACCGCTTCTCGATCCTCCGCGCCTCGAGCAGAGGCGTCTCGGGGGCGTGCGACGACATCGCTGTCCTTCCGGAGCGAAACGTGCGACAGGCGAAGCGTCACACCGCCTCCGCTATCGCTCTCAAGCGACTATCCCGTCTAGCCCGGGGCGGCGTCAAGCGGCAGAGAAAAAGCCCCGCAAAACGGGGCGCGAGCGCGAGGTATCGCGCACGTCCGTCAGCAGTCGCCGGAGACCTCGATTCTTCGCCGCTAGGTATCGCGCGGACACCGGAGCGTTGCGTCAGTCGCCGACGACCGTCTCCCGCTCGACCCGCGGGTCGCTGAAGACATCGAGCTCGTCGCGGCTCGTGGACGAGAACTCGCTGACGACGGCGCCCTCCTCGCCGGCGCGGAACCAATGCCACGCGTCCGGCGGGATCGTGAACTGGTCGCCCGGCCGCAGCACGAGCTCCCCTACGCCGTCGACGTGCAGCGTCACCTCGCCGCGGCGGCAGCGGAACGTCTCCTCCTTCCCCGCCGTCCCGTCGAACGGCGGGTGCCGGTGCTCCGGGCAGGTCTGGCCGGGGTAGAGGACGAGCTCCTTCGCGCAGTAGCGGTCCGTGTTGACGTAGACGAGCAGCATCAGCCCCCAAGTGCACAGGTCGGAGAGGCCGAGGTCGGCCACCTCGATCCGGCCGCGCTCCTCCGCGGTGAGGACGATCCCCGCCGCCTCGAGCTGCTGCGCGGCGTACGCCTGCGCCTGCCGCTGCTCCTCACGCGTGATCACCGTGGCCGTATTGTCGCGGGTCGCACGACTTCTCCTAGCTTCGCCCCAATCTAACTGTCGACAGCGATGACCGCGCACTCACGGTGCGAGCGCAAGGACGCCGTGAAGAGCCGATGCGTCGCCGCTGCCTCCTCGGGCGTCGCGCAGTAGAACGGCTGCTGCATACCGTCTCGCCCGTGCGTCAGCTCGTCGACGAACGCCGCCCACATCTGGAGGATCGCGTCCGAGAACCCGAACTCGAAGATCGACCCGGTGATGGCGCGGTACGCGGAGACGGAGCCGAGGTCGAGGACCGCCCACGCCTGCGGACCTCCGGGCTCGTAGGCCATCGTCCTGAGCGTCTTCGGCTGCTTGGTGCTGTAGGCGATCGAGCCACTGGTGCCGTCGATCTCGATCGCCCACGTGTTCGTCTCGCCGGGCGCGATTCGCTTCGTCTCGATCCGGAGCGGGAACGTCGACCCTTCGTCTTCCGCCTCACAGAGGAGGACGGCGTTGTCCCACGTGTCGCACGCGACGGGCTGGCCGTCAGGGCCGGGCCGCTCCGGAACGATGTCGGACAGGATGGCGCGGACGTTCTTGATCTTCCACCCGGCCCGCATCGGCAGGTGCAGGGCGTGGATGCCGAGGTCGCCCATACACCCGTACTCGCCGTTCCAGGAGGCGATGCGCTTCCAGTTGATCGGCTTGTTGGGGTCCAGGTCGCTCGAGTGCAGGAAGACGGACCGCGCCTCGATGATGCGGCCGAAGCGGCGCTCGCGGATCCAGCGGGCGACTTCCTGCCCTCCCGGGTAGAACGGCAGCTCTGACGAGCACCGTACGAGCAGGTTCGGTTTCGCGTCGATCGCGTGGTTGATCACAGTGTTGGCGGCGAGGTCGATGCCGAACGGCTTCTCGCCGAGCAGGTGCTTCGCGGCATCGAGCACCGCGCAGTAGACCTCCTGGTGGAGGTGGTGCGGGACGGCGACGTAGAAGGCGTCGACGCTCGCGTCGTCGAGGAGGGTGCGGTAGTCGGCGTGGAGGCTCGGCGCGGGGGTAAGGCGTTCGTACCACGAGCGGACGGTGGCGTTAGGGTCGCAGACGGCGACGATCTCCGGGCGCGCACCGATGTCGGAGAGGTGCACCCACCGCGCGGCAGCGGACGCGAACTCGCGGCCCATCAGGCCGCCGCCGATGATGCCGAAGCGAATGGCCCGCTCAGGCACGGTGGACGATCGCCATGAGGGCGCGCGTGATCTCGGTGGGCTGCGGGTGCTGGATGATGTTCCGCCCGTAGACGATCCCGGCTGCTCCGCACGCCATCACGGCCTCCGTTCGCGCGAGGAGGACCTCGTCGCTGACGCGGCCGCCGCCGCGGACAAGGACCGGTCGAGGAGCGGCGGCCTCGATCACTCGCGGGTAGTCGCCGAGGTCGTCCGTCGGGTCGGCCTTGACGACGTCGGCGCCGAGCTCGACGGCCTGCCGGACGAGCGGGACGATCTTGTCGGGGTCGCCGTCGACGCCGTAGCCGCTCTCACCGGGGCGCATGACGAGTGGTTCGACCATGAGCGGCATGCGAACGTCGTCGCAGGCGGCGCGGAGGCGGGCGACGTTCTGGATGCACTGCCGCAGGAGCTCCGGCTCGCCGGGGAGTGCGAGGAGGTTGACGCAGATGCACGCAGCGTCGACGACCACGGCGCGTTCCGCCGCTCGCTCGACGAGCTCGCTGAAGAGATGCCTGGGCACCGACGGTCCATAGACGTTGGCGACGTCACTCCGGAGCACGAGCGCCGGCTTCGGGCCTGGAATCCGCTGGAGCAGCGGAGCATGGCCGGGTGAGAGCTGGATCGCGTCGGGCCCGGCTGCGACGAGCGTCGCGACCACGTCCTCCATCGCCTCGATGCCGGTGAGGAAGCTGAGCTCTCCGAAGAAGCCGTGGTCGACGGCGACGTCGAAGCAGCGCCCGTCGGCGGCGAAGAGGCGGTTGAGACGGGCGATCACGCGTACGCACCCGACGTTACGAGCTCGTGCAGGTCAGTGGCGGCCTCTGCGGCGCCGACGGCGGTCGTGGCCTGAGCGCCTGCGGCGTTGCCGAGACGGACGCAGTGCTCGAACGGCCAGCCGGCGAGCTTTCCGTAGAGGACGCCCGCGTTGAAGGCGTCGCCGGCACCCGTCCCGTCGACCGCGGCGACGGGTACCGGCCCGACGTAGCCCTCGAAGCCGTCGCCGAGTGCGTAGCAGCCGTCGCTGCCGAGCTTCAGCGCCACCTCGGCGACTCCCTGTGCCCGGAGTGCATGTGCGATGCGTGCGGGATCGTGCTCGCCCGTGACGCCGCGCGCCTCTGCGATGCCGGGGACGAAGAGGTCGACGTGGGGGAGGAGCGGAAGCACGCGCTCCCACGTCTGCGTCGAGTCGTAGACGGTGTCGAGAGCGGTCATCACGCCTCGGCGCTTGGCCTCTGCGAGGATCGCCGCGGCCGGAAGCCCGTCGAGCGCCGGCATGACGAGAGTGCCCGTGAGCAGCAGCCACTTCCCGGCGTAGAGGAGTTCGGGGTCGAGCTCGTCCGCACGCAGACTGCCGTTCGCGCCGGGGAGGTGGAGGAACGTCCGCTCGCCGGCGGAGTCGACGAGCACAACTGTTGCCGACGTCGGCACGAGCTCGTCGCGGAGGACGCCGGCGCGATCGACGCCACGTTCCTCGAGCAGGCCGAGGATGAAGTCTCCGAACGCGTCGGCACCGACCTTGCCCGCGGCTGCCACGCTGACGCCAGAGCGGGCGAGCCAGGTGGACGTATTGAGCGCGCCGCCTCCACCGCGCAGGCCGAGCGCGTCGACGAGGGTGAGCGTGCCACGGTCTGGGAGGGCGTCGACGGGACGCGCGATCACGTCCGAGACGAGGATGCCGAGGCAGACGATCTCCGGCGGCGAGCTCTTCACGAGGGTGTCACTTTCTGTGCATCAGGGCAGTCGGTCGCCGAAGTGGATTTTGAACGAAAGCAGGGCTGCGCTTCGGTTGTAGGTGGGTCCTCCAGCTCTTCTGCGCGTTGATGATGGACAGGTGGACGAGTTTGCGGGCGGCCTCCTCGGTTGGGGAAGTGTCCTCTCGTTTGATCGTCTTGCGGATCTGGCGATGGAGCGCCTCGATCGTGTTGGTCGTCGCCGCTCGAGCTCGGTCAGCACGGCCAGCCAGAACTTAGCGCCCTCGCCGCCTGTGGGGTGCGTTAACTCGGTTCCGCATCGGTCGGGCCGGTTCTTCGTGCCGCTGATGCGGGAGATCAAGCGAGTCTTCGACCCGCACGGGATCATGAATCACGGCAAGGTGTTCACCGACGAGAGGAGCGCTGATGCCGGATAACGGCCTGACGTTCGCACGCCCGGGCAAGATCGTCTGCGTCGGCCTGGACTACCGCGACCACGCGGAGGAGTCGGGGATCGAGATCCCGAGCCGGCCGCTGCTGTTCGCCAAGTGGCCGAGCGCGCTGATCGGTCCCTGCCGGCCGATCGTGCTCCCGGAGCAGGCGTCGAGGTGACGATCGAGATCGACGAGGTCGGCTCGCTGACGAACCCCGTGCAACGCGGGTGAGCGTCGTGGTCCCCTCACTGGCGAAGGCGCTTCGCTCCCGCTTCGGCGAGGAGCTCGTCCTCGACTGCGTGCCGGCGGCCTACCTCTCGGACGCGACCGAGGCACGCGGACTTCGCGGTCAGGCGGACGCCGTCGTGCTCCCGCGGACCGCGGAGGAGGTCACCGAGGTCGTCGCGTGGTGCTACGAGCACGACGCCCCGATCACCCCGCGCGGCGGCGGCACCGGCTTCGCGGGCGGCGCGGTCCCGCTCGGCGGCGTGGTGCTCGGGCTCGAGCGGCTGCGGAGCGTCCGCTCGATCGACCCTTTACTCTGGCGGATGGAGGTCGAGGCGGGCGTGACGACCGCCGACGTGCGCAGGCTTGCCCGCGAGAACGGGCTGCTCTTCCCGCCTGATCCCGGCGCCGCCGAGCAGTCGCAGATCGGCGGCAACGTAGCCACGAATGCGGGCGGCCCGCACGCGTTCAAGTACGGCGTCACCGGCGACTGGGTGACCGGCGTCGAAGCGGTCGTCGCCCCCGGCGAGCTCGTCGCGGTCGGCGGCGCGATACGCAAGGACGTCGCCGGCTACGACCTCAAGAGCCTGCTCGTCGGGTCCGAGGGAACGCTCGGGATCGTGACCTCGGTCTGGCTGAGCCTCGTCCCCGCGCCGGAGGCGGTCGCCCCCGTCGCCTCGCTGCACGCCGGCACCGGCGAGGGCTGCCAGGCGCTCGCGCGGGTGATCGGCAGCGGCCTCCCGGTCGCGGCGCTCGAGTATCTCGACGCCGAGACCGTGCGCCGCTCGGCCGACTCCTTCCCGGTCCCCCTCGGCGCGGGCTTCCTCGTGCTCACGGAGGTCGATGGGTCCGCCGAGGAGGCCGCGCGCCTGCGCGAGGCCGTGCTGGAGGCGGTCGGCGAGGACGCGCTCTCGATCTGGGCGCCCGAGACCGCGGCCGAGATCGCGTCGCTCTGGCGCTGGCGCGACGGCGTCTCCCTCGCCGTCCAGGTCGAGCGCGGCGGCAAGTTGAGCGAGGACATCATCGTGCCGTTCGACCGCCTTGGCGAGGCGATCGAGGAGACGCTCGCGATCGGCGCGCGCAACGGCCTCGCCGCGTGCAGCTGGGGGCACGCCGGCGACGGGAACCTCCACGCGACGTTCATGATCGACCCGGGCGACGAAATGGAGCGCGTCCGTGCCGAAGCGGCGGCCGAGGAGCTGTTCGACCTGGCCGTGCGGCTCGGCGGGAGCATCTCCGGCGAGCACGGCCTCGGGCTGGTGAAGGGCGGCCAGCTCGAGCGGCAGTGGAGCCCGGCGGCGTTCGCTCTGCACCGGTCGATCAAGTCCGTGTTTGATCCTAAGGGGCTGCTGAACCCCGGCAAGAAGCGCTGATTCCCGCCAGCGCGGCACGGAGCGCCCGGCGCCGGGGGCAGCTGTTCATCGCCGCGGCCGCGGTGGCTGGTCGACCGCCGGCGGGCTGCAGCGAGAACTCTCCGTCGCCACGTCGACCCAGCTCGCGGGACGCGCGTTCTTTGCGTTCCGGCCGGGACGGAGTTTTGGCACCCCACAGGCACCGGAAAGCGCCGCCGCGGCGGGCCGCCGCCGAGGTTGAGGCGCGCGGCGGCTCCTGAGAGGGCTCGAACTGCAGGCTCGCTCGCAGCTCGCGGACTGCCGGCTGGCGGTGCTTGACGGAGCGGCGGCAGCGGGCGTAGGGTCGCCGCAGCAACGCAAGGGAGTATCGGCCGTGGTCGACGTCTCGAAATCGTTGCTGCGGCGCCTGGGGCTCGTCTTGCGACGAGGCCTCCGACCTTCTCCTGCGACACAGGCCGGCGGGTCCGCTCTTCGCTCGTCCGCGCCTGAATGGAGCCTTGGTGGCGTACAAGAACCTTGATGTGACCTTCGCCTCGGTGCTTCCGCGGCGGCGTGCCGCCGAGGAGGTCATCGCCGAGATCGACCTGGGCCGGACGGGCGGCGCGACGGAGGCCAGCCGAGCTCGAGTCGCCGAGCTCGAGCTCCACATCGACACCGGCGACGACCACTACGGCGCCGGTCGGTACGAAGCCGCACTCGAGGAGTTCAAGACGGCTCGGGCGCTCATCTACGAACTCCTCAACCCCGAGTTCGACGTCCATGCGTTCCGTCGCCGTCGCGGGGCCGTCCTCCCCGTCTCCGCCGAGCTCGAGCGCAGTCTGCTCGAGGTCTCCGTGAGCGTCGCTGACGCGATTCGCCCCCGCGCGGTCGAGACGCGCCCGGTGTTCACCCGGGAGACCCAGGTCGCCGTTCCCGATGCCCTGAAGCCCCTGGTGAAGACAGGGTTCCGCGAGACTCTCGGAGAGGAGTCGCTGCAACGGGCCGGCGCCCAGGGGGTCGCGCTCATCGAGGACGGCAAGCCGGAAGCGGCGATCGAGCTCATGGAGGACGCCCTCGCGAAGGCGAGAGAGCTCGGAAACAGAGCCGACCGGACGCTCAGCGCGGTGCTCGAGCTGAACCTTGCGGGCGCGTACCTCCAGATCCTCGGCAGCGACAAGGCCGGCGCCCTGGCCGCCGCGTCGCAGAGGGACTTCGAGGCCGCCGGCGATCTCATCGGCCAGGCCCAGGCGGTCCATCTCGCCGGTGTCGCGGCCTCGCGGGCGGGCCGGAAGGAGGAGGCGGACGCCCTGCTTGCCCGCGCGGCGGCGCTCCTCAAGCGGGCCGAGCAGCGGTCGGGGAGCGAAAGGCCGCCGGTCCGCGAGCCGCCCTCGCCCGAGCGGCTCGCGCCCTTCTCGCCCGTGCCCGGCCGCCGGCTCAGCCCGACTGCGTTGCCCGCACTCACTCTGGGAGACGGGCACATTGCCACTCGGGTCGTCTCCTCGCGTGACCTGGCGGACCTGAAGCCGATCGCAGACATGGATCCGCAGACCGTCACGCTCCGCCTGCCCGGGCGAACCGAGGGCTGGACGGTGCTGCCCCTCCCGGACAACGTGCAGCGGGAGAAGCAGTCGCGCGCCTGGGAGATCGGCGTGCTGGCGGGCGGGAAGCTCGCCACCTTCACCATGGCCGGCGGGACGCTCCCGTCCGCGGACGACGTGATCAAGGCGATCTACCAGCCCCGCGTCGCTGCGAAGAAGCTCAAGGACCTCGAGTGGACGATCGTCGACGCGTCCACCACGACCTTCTACCTCACCCACCTCTACGCCTACGCCCTCCCGGTGAAGATCGGAGACGCCGAGCGGGAACTCGGGCGCTACGCGCAGGCCGAGCAGGCCTTCCTCCAAGCGGCCGCGTACACGTACCTGAACCGGGAGATCGAAGCGACGGCCGTCTGGCTCCGGCTCGCTCGCACCGCGCTCGCGGCGGGCGACGCGCTCTACCGGGCGGAAGACCTGCCGCGCGCGAAGGCGGAGTACGAGAAGCTCATCACGACGACCGGGGGCGTGCCCGGCGGCTTGCTCTACGCGACCGCATCGCTCGTGGTGCCGGCCGACGAGGCCAGGACGCTGATCGGGAAGCTCGCCGAGCGCCCGCTTCCCGACGTCAACTGGGAGATCGCGGAGGTCGTCCTGACCGCGTACGGCCAGCTCCAGCAGATCCTGGACGGGCTCGACTTCTACGGCCTCGTCCTGTCGCCCATCCACACCTTCGAGTACCTCCAGAGCATCGCGCGCGGGTTCGCGCAGGAGGCCATTCAGGCGGAGCGCGAGTTCGTCAACTTCAAGAGCCACGCCGAAATGGAGGCGTCGACGCGCCGCGATCTCCAGGCGGCGAAGTCGATGGCGCAGGCAGAGGCGGACGCCCGCTACCAGCAGCTCCTCGCCGCGCAGGAGGACGAGTCGGCCGCCCAGCGCGCCCTCGACCTCGCGGTCAAGCGGCGCGACGACGCGGTCTCCCAGCGCAGCCAGTACGCCTCGGCGAGCGCGACCCAGATCTGGGCGGCGGCCGCCGCCCAGGCGCAGGGGATGGGCGAGGACTCCTGGTACCACGAGATCAGCGCACTGGCCGACAAGCTCGCGCGGGGCGAGAGCATCAGCGGGCCGAGGGGGAAGCTCGCGGCGGCGTACACGCTCCATGCGGGCCGTAAGAGTCGCGACTACGAGCTCAAGCGCATGCAGGACAACATCGACGAGCTGACTCGCGGGATCGGGATCGCGCAGGATCAGTGGGACGCCGCCAAGCGGCGGCGAGCCGTCGCCGAGATCGGCTGGCAGGCGGGCCTCCAGCGCGCGCAATTCGCCGCGGCGTCGCTCACCGCCTTCGAGAACGAGTTCTTCACGCCCGAGACGTGGAGCAAGATGGGGGACGTGCTGCGGGACATTTCCCGGAGCTACCTCTTCCGCGCGATCCGCATCGCCAAGCTCATGGAGCGGGCCTACAACTTCGAGAACGACTCCGAGCTCGAGCTGATCAAGAACGAGTACGGCGAGGCGGTCGCGACCGAGCAGGCGGGTCGGGACACGCGCCTCCTCGGCGGCGACAGCCTGCTGAGCGACATCGAGTCCTTCACCTACCACGCGATCACGACGAAGACGCGCAAGGCGAGCCGGATCAAGGACGTCCTCTCCCTCTCCTCGCTCTATCCGGCGCAGTTCGAGGAGTTCCGCCGCACCGGCCTCCTCGCTTTCGAGACGGATCTCTACGAGTTCGACCGTCTGCATCCCGGCTTCTACGGGCAGCGCATCGAGGCGGTCGAGCTCGAGGTGATCGGCGTCCTCCCCGAGACCGGGCTGAACGGCACGCTCACGGCCGGCGGCGTCAGCTCCTTCCGCAAGCGCGACGGGTCGAGCCAGGTTCGCGTGCACCAGGTGGACACGCTGGCCCTCTCGGACTTCGTCCTCCGCGAGGACATCTTCCTCTACTCGGCGGAGACGGGCGTGCGCGGCCTCTTCCAGGGCCTCGGGCTCGGGACGACCTGGCAGCTCCACCTACCGAAGCGGAGCAACGACTTCGACTTCCGCCGCATCTTCGACCTCCAGCTCTCGATCTACTACTCGGCCACCTTCGAGGCGGCGCTCCGCAGCCAGGTCCTCACCACCCCGCCGCGGCCGGGCGAGCTGGCGTTCCTCAGGACGTACGGCCTGCGCTACGACTTCCCGGACGCCTGGTACGGCTTCTACCGTGACGGGGAGACGAGCTTCGCGCTCGACCGCTTCAAGCTCCCGATGAACCAGCAGAGCTTCAAGGTTCGCGCGGCGAGCTTCCGGGTCGTCACCAAACCGGGCGTCTCGAGCAAGAACATCGACCTCGAGGTGACTGCGCCTGGCCGCCCGGCCGCCACCGTCAAGACGAACGTCGACGGGGTCGTATCGACGGACGATGCACCACTCGCGCCCATCAAGGGCACCAGTCCGCTCGGGACCTGGGACGTGGCTGTGCGCGGCGGCCCCTCGGTGACGGAGGGCGGCGTGCTCAAGTTCGACCGCGTCTACAACGTGCAGCTCGGGCTCGAGTACGAGTTCGAGTACGTGCCCGAAGCGGCGGTCTAGGGGCACGAGTTGCGGGAGGCAAGCGGCACTGCCTCCAACCTCGTCTCGCTGCCCTCGGGGGGCGGCGGAATCGCTCCACTGGGCGACCGCTTCCAGCCGGACCTCGTCCGCGGGTCCGGAAGCTACTCGGTTCCGATCGCGTGTCCGAAGGGGCCCAACGAGCTGCAGCCGTCTCTCTCGCTGACGTACTCGACCGGCTCCGGAAACGGCGCGTTCGGGCTCGGCTGGCGACTGGACGTACCCCGGATCGAGCGACGGTGCGACCGCGGCATCCCCTCGTACACGGACGACGACACGTTCGTGATCGGCGACGCCGAGGTGCTCGTGGACCTGGGCGGCGGCCGCTTCCGCCCGAAGACGGACACCCGCTTCTGGCATGTCGAGCGGCGAGGGGACGGCTGGCGGATCCGCACCGGCGACGGCCGAACGCTCCTCTTCGGACAGACCGCGGCGAGCCGCGAGTCCGCGGGCGAGCGCATCTTCGCGTGGTATCTGGACGAGGAGCGCGACGCGGCCGGGAACGCGATCAACTACAGCTACCGCCGCGACGGAGGGCGGCTGTACCCGAGCGAGGTCCGCTACAGCGTCTTCCGGGTGCGAATCGAGTACGGGCCGCGGCCGGACCGGCTCCGCACCGCCCGCAGCGGATTCGAGCGGCTGACGGCGCTCCGGGGTGTCGCGATCGAGCTCCACTGCAGCCGCCTCTCGCCGACGCTCATGCGCACGTACAAGCTTTCGTACGAGGAAGCCGAGAACGGCGCCTCGCTCCTGGTCGGCATCTCGGCGTCGGCCAGGCAGGGAACCCAGACGGCCCGCCTCCCCGAGCTCGGCTTCGAGTACTCGCGCCCGGACTTCGCCACCTGGGACGTGACCGAGCTCCGCTCGCTCCTGGCTGTACCGCGACTCGACGACCGGCGCACGCAACTCGTCGACCTCACCGGAGACGGGCTCCCGGACGTCCTCGAGAGTCACGACTCGAGCCTCTTCCTCTGGCGGAACCGTGGCGACGGCTGGCTCGAGGGACCCACGCGGGTCGCGGGGGTGCCCTCGACGATGAGCCTGGAGAGCGGCAATGTCGCCTTCGCGGATCTCGACGGGAACGGCCGGCCTGATCTCTTCGTTGCCGACGAGCCCCTGCAACTCGCCTTCGAGAGCGACGGGCGCGGTGGCTTCCGGCCCGACCCCGTCGTCTTCCGCGAGCGACCGACGCTCGCCCTGGCCGAGCCGGAGACGCGGCTGATGGACGTCGACGGCGACGGAGTCACCGATCTGCTCCGGACGGGCCGGTCGAGCTTCCTCCTCTTCCGGCACGAGCCCGGCGTCGGCTGGGAGGAGCCCTTCGCCGTGCAGCGAGACTCGAACCTGGAGCGCTTCCCCGACCTCTCGCTCGCCGACACCGGCGTCCGGCTCGCCGACATGACCGGCGACGGGCTCCAGGACTTCGTGCTCGTGACGAGCGGGAACGTCTGCTACTGGCCGTACCACGGCAACGGCGCCTGGGGCGGGCGGGTCGAGCTGGAGCGCCCACCCGAGCTTCCGCCCGGGTTCCGCGACGAGCGCCTCCAGCTGGTCGACCTCGACGGCGACGGTTGCTCGGACCTCGCCTACCTCGACCACGACCGCATCCTCATCTGGCTGAACCGCTGCGGAGAGGGGTTCGCACCCCCCGTCGAGGTGCCGGTCGCACCCGGGAACGGGTCCGTGAGACCCCCGCTCGCGGCGGATCTCCTCGGCGACGGCCGCCCGGGTTTCGCCTGGACGGGCAGCCCGCTCGAGGAGTACGGCTCCGGCTACCGCTATCTCCGCTTCGGCGAGGGCAGGAAGCCATACCTCCTGACCGCGATCGACAACGGGATGGGCGGACGGACGGAGATGGCGTACGGCACGTCCACGGCGATGCGTCTCGCCGACCAGGGCGAGGGTCTCGACTGGCAGGGCGAGCTGCCGTTCCCGGTCCACGTCGTCACCGGCATCCGCGAGCGCGACCTTGTCAGCGGGCGCTCGGTCGATCTCGCCATCCGCTACCACGACGGCGTCTACGACGGAGCCGAGCGCGAGTTCCGCGGCTTCCGGCGCGTGACCGTCGATCTCGAGGGCGACGACTCGATCCCCGGCTCGCGACAGGTCGTGGACTACCTGCAGGGCGACCCCGACGAGGCCGACCTCGCCAAGCGGGAGCGCCAGCGGGCGCTCGCCGGCGCGCTTGTCCGGACACAGACGCTCGAGCAGGTGGGAGACGGCTGGCAGGTGCGCTCGGAGTCCGCACACGGCTGGGAGGCCAGGCTCGAGCATGAGGGCCCGGAGGGCCGCGTCCACTTCCCCTTCCTGGCGGAGATCGAGACGCGCGAGCACGGCCTGCCCGGCTCACCGGACCGGATCGAGCGGACCACTTACGCCGATTACGACGCTCACGGGAACGTCGGTCGGCGCCTCCGGGCGAGCTTCGCCGACGGGGAGCCGGAGAGCCGGTGGATCACGAGCGAGGAGCACTTCACGTACACGGCCAACGAAGCCGACTGGTTGGTGAAGCTCCCCGTGCGCCGCGAGCTTCGAGACGGCGAGGGCGTGCCCTTCGCGGTTTCGGTCACGTACTACGACGGCGCTGCCTTCGTCGGTCTCGGAGAAGGGCAGGCGACCGGCGGGCTGCGGACGCGCACCCAGGAGGTGCAGCTTCTCGGCTCGCGCTTGCCGGCGGGGTACATCGGGGGGCGGAACCTCGCCGCACTCGGCTACGAGCTGACAGGGAGCGGCTCCACCCGCGGCTACTACGCGACGACGTATGCGGTCCGCCGCGACGGCCGGGGAAACGTCGTCGAGCAGCGGGATCCGCTCGGGAGTCCGACGAGGTTCACCTACGACGCGGGCGGGCTCTACCCGGTGAGCGCCACGGACGCGCTGGGGAGGAGGACCGCGTTCGTGTTCAGCCCTCGCTCCGGAGAGCCTGAGCGCGTCTCCTCGCCGGACGGTCGGGTCGTCCGCTACGCGTACGACCCGCTCGGGCGGCTGCGGGCGACCTTCGAGGCGGAGACGGGATCGCCCGAGCAGCTTCTGAAGTGCTGGCTCGTCGACCTGCGGTCCGCGCCCGCCTCCATCGTCTCGGTGGCGCCGCGGGAAGCGGGCAGGAGGCTCCCCGAGTTCCGCTTGAGCACCGACTTCGAGGCCCTCTCGGGCGTGTCTGTCTCGCGCGTGTACTACGACGGCTTCGGGAACGAGCTCGTCCAGGTGGCGCGCGCCCCCGACGGCCCGGGCGGTGCCCGGCGCTTCGCCACGCGCAAGCGCGCGCGGCTCAATCCGCGTGGGCTGGCCGCGGAGCACTTCCTGCCGACCTTCGTCGCCGACCTCGACGTCGTCCCGCTGCCCGCTCCGGGATCGGGGAGCATCCGAACGCGCTACGACGTCGACGGGGCCGTGACCGAGGTTGCCGGCCCCGGCCCGGTGCACCAGCGCGTCGTTCGCGACTCGTTTGCCATCGAGCACCACGACGGCGACGGTGCCGGTGCGTTCGGCGACGCCGCCCCGCCGGGACCCGTGCGGCGCACGGAGCGCTTCGACGCGCGCCAGCGGCTCGTTCAAATCGAGGAGGCGGTCGGCGACGGGACGATCGTGGTCACGAGCTACGACCTCGCCCTCGACGGCCGCATGCAGGCGATCCGTGACGGAGCGGGCGACGAGGTCGCCCGCTACGCCTACGCTGGTCCGGCCGAGTTCGTGCGCGTCACCCATCGCGACGCCGGGACGCGGACGTACTACCGGGACGCGGCCGGGCGGCTTGTCGAGCGGGTCGACGCCGACGGGTCGAGGCTCTTCTACCGCTACGACGCGGCCGGCCGGCTCCTTCGCATCGAGCGGCGGCGCGCGCCGGGCGCTGCCCTCCAGGTCGTGCGCGAGCTCTCCTACGACGCGGCGGGGCGGATCGCCGCCGTCGGAGAGGCGGGGAACCGGCTTCGCTACGCGTACAACCGGGTGGGCCAGCCGGTGCGCGAGGAGGTGACGGCGGCCGGCCGCACCCTCGTCGTCCGGCGGGAGTACGACTTCCAGGGGACGCCGAGCGCGGTCGTGTACCCGGACGGCCACCGGCTCGAGTACGTGCTCGACGACAGCGGGACGGTCAGGGCCGTCCCGTCAGTCGTCTCCCGCGTCGACTACGACGCCGGCGGCGAGGTCGTCGCCTACCGCCTGGCGAACGGGGTCGACGTTCGGCTTCCGCGCGACCCTGTCTCGCATCGCCTGACCGAGGTCTCGGCCCGGAAGGGGACGACGATCCTGCGCCGGCTCGCGTACGGCTACGACGCGGTCGGCAACATCACCGAGATCCTCGACAGGATGCCGGGGAGTGTCGAGCGGCACGCATTCGCCTACGACGGCCTCCACCGCCTGACCGGCGATGTCGTCCGCAACGCGAGCGGTGCGCTTCTGCGGCGGTCCAGCTACGGCTACGACAAGGCGGGCAACGCGCTCCAGTTCGACGACGTCGCCCCGGTCGCGCTCAGCTACGGGGACGCGCTCCGCCCCGGCCGGTTGACCGCAGTCTCGGCGGCGGGCGCGTCGGGTGCCGTCGCCTACGACGCGCGTGCGAACGTCACTTCGCTCCCGGGTCTGGCCGCGGTCGAGTACGACGCGTTCGACCGCGTGGCGCGGGCACTCGCGGTAGACGGGACCGAGGTACGGCTCGCGTACGACCCGCAGAATCGGAAGCTCCTCACGGAGACGCGCAGCGGCGGGACGACCTCCCGGGTCCAGCACGCGACCGGCCTCTTCGAGCAGCACGCGACACACGCCGTTCGGCACGTCTTCCTGGGCAGCCTTCTCGTCGCGAGCCAGACGGTCGGACTCGGGGGGCCGGCCGCGGTTCGGAAGGCGTACTACCTGGCCGACCACCACGGGACTCTGCTGCTGGCGACCGACCAGGCGGGGACGGTCCTCGCCCAGCAGCGCTACTCGCCGTTCGGCGCGGCGCTCCGGCCCGCGGCCCGGCTCGACCGCTACCTCGGCCGGGAGCGCGACCCGACCGGGCTCCTGCACCTGGGCGCGCGCCACTATGCGCCCTCGGTTGGCCGGTTCCTCTCGCCGGACTGGTACGTGCTCGAGAATCCGAGCAAGCCGCTGCGGCTGCCGCAGGGCTGGAGCGTCTACGCATACGCGCTCGGAAATCCGATCGTCTTCAAGGACCCGAGCGGCATGTGGTTCCTGATCGACGACCTGATCGTTCTCGGGGTCGGATTCGTGGTCGGGTTCGTGACCGGGCTCATCTACGGCCTGGCGAACGGGCGCGGCTGGGACAGCCTGCTCCTCGCCCTCGAGACCGGTCTGACGACGGCCGTCGGCGCCTGGCTCGGCTGGAACATCGCCGGGGTCGCGGGCGCTCTGTCGGGCGGCATGAACGGTCTGCTCGGCGGCCTCCACCAGATCTACGACTGGCGGTCGGCCTCCGGGTGGTTCGCGTTCCTGTCCGACTCCACCTGGGGACTCATCGGCACGACGCTCGGGAACGTCGTCCACATCATCAACTTCTTCTGGTCCGGGTCCAACTACCGCCAGGACCTGAGCTTCCGCCAGAACCGGCATGTCTACGAGGGCGGGTTCGCGCTCAAGGGCGACTTCGCGTTCACGCAAGGGAACGTGATCAGCAACGCGGGCCTGGGTACGAGCACGGTCGACGCGAGCTTCATCGCCAATCACGAGGAGCTCCACGTCTGGCAGAGCCGCTTCTTCGGGCCGCTCTTCCAGGCGACGTACATCGTCTGGGCCGTCGCGGGTCTGTTCATCTCGCTCGGCGCCTGGGCGCTCCACCCGGATGAGGACTACGGGAGTCTGCTCGAGAGCGCCGCCTACTACAACAACCCATTCGAGTACTGGGCGTACAAGAACGACAACAACTGGCCTCCGTCGGGGATCAATCCCAACCTCATCATCTGGGGCTAGAGGAACTGCGACCGGGCTCGACACGCCGTCCGCGTCGGCGATCCAAGGGCCGCCGGCTTTCGACCGATGAGTTCGGGGGCGTCCGCGGGTTGAACCCTGTGAAGGTTCTTCTCGACAAGGAGGCGCTCGATGCCTGACGTGACCGTCGTCGCGATCGACGACATGGATCCGATCTTCGGCGGCGTGGCCCGCCGAGCGCGCGCGGAGCTGGGCGTGACGGCATGGGGGATGCAGGTGCTGACGCTGCCGGCGAACTGGGGCGACTATCCGATGCACAATCACGATGCGGGCGCGTTCGACCCGAACCAGGAGGAGGTGTACATCCCGCTCGAGGGCGGCGCGACGCTGGTTGCCGACGAGCACGAGTACGAGCTGCGACCAGGAATGATGGTCAGGGTCGGGCCGGCGCAGATGCGCAAGGTCGTCCCCGGCTCGGAGGGAATCCGGTTCGTCGCGCTCGGCGGAGCCCCCGGTGTGTTCACGCCCGGTGCGTGGACCGAGCTCGGGGCTGATCCGCCGGCTGCGCCGAGCCAGTAGCGTGCCCGGGGTGGCGATGGAGGCGTCCGCTCGCCCGGGGGAGGAGGCCCTGGTCGTCGCTGCGGCCGGCGGCGACGAGCAGGCGTTTCGGCTCCTGACGGAGTCGCATCGCCGAGCGCTGCACCTCCACTGCTATCGGATGCTCGGCTCGATTCACGATGCGGACGACGCGTTGCAGGAGACCCTCCTACGTGCGTGGCGGAGCCTCGACCGCTTCGAGCCGCGCGCTCCACTCGGCGCGTGGCTGCACGCCATCGCTACGAACGTGTGCCTGACGGCGCTCCAACGCCTGCGGCGGCGCCGCGAGATTCCTGCCGCGGAGGCAGGCGAAGCGGTGTGGAACGAGGAGCTCCTCCACCTCCAGCCCTACCCGGATCGCCTCCTGGACGAGCTCGAGACAGCGTCGCCCGGTCCGGAGGCGCGCTACGCGATGCGCGAGACCGTCGAGCTGGCATTCGTCACTGCCGTCCAGCTATTGCCGCCGAAACAGCGCGCGGTGCTGATCTTCCGTGACGTGCTCGGCTGGTCGGCGAAGGAGACTGCGGCCGCACTCGAGGACTCGGTCACGGCGGTGAACAGCGCGTTGCAGCGGGCGCGGGCGGGTGTCGAGCGGGCGCGAGGGCTGGCCGCTCCGGCGCATACCTCAGCCGGAGGGGAGAAGGATCGCGCGCTCCTGCAC
>JBOHAW010000178.1:0-4201 GCA_050697975.1 Gaiellaceae bacterium | reverse complement strand
GCCCAGCGCCACGGGCGCCTGGACATCCTGGTCAACAACGCCATGGCCTACAGCTGGGGCGCCATCACCGAAACGAACACCGACACCTGGCACGGCAACTTCTCCACCACCGTCGACGGCACCTTCTGGGGCACCCGCACCGCGATGCGCCTGATGCAGCAGCAGGGCGGCGGCTCGATCGTCAACCTGGCGTCGATCAGCGCGTTCATCGGCCAGGAGGCGGCCGAGGGCGGGCCGAGCTTCTTCGCCTACGCCGTCACGAAGGCGGCGGCGCGCCAGCTCGCCACGTCTCTGGCGACCCGCTACGCCAAGCAGGGCATCCGGGTGAACGCGGTCGCCCCGGGGGCGACCCGGACGAAGCAGGTGCGTCATGCGATGCCGGACCTCTCCGAGGAGGACGAGAACGCGATCTGGGAGAACGCGGGCTCGGTCGGGACGCCGATGGGGCGGGTGGGGAGGCCGGAGGAGATCGCGGCGGCGATCGCGTTCCTCGCCTCGGACGAGGCATCCTTCGTCACGGGCTCGACGCTCGTTGCCGACGGGGGGTACCTGGCGCGGTAGCCCGAGCGATTGACGAGCCCTCAGAGCATCGGAGGCAACGCGAAAAGCACGCCGAGCATGACGGCGATCACGGTCGAGCTCAGCAGCGTCCTCTGGACCGCTCCTCGGCTGAGGGTGACTGAGTGAACGAAGTCAGAAGGGCGGAGCAGCGCAGCGATGCGCTCGTCGTTTGTCGATTCGAGCGCCAGGCACGGGACGGCCAGCTGACGGGGCGTCTCGATGAACTTGAGCAGTCCGGCAGCCAGGGCCCTGCGGGTGACGGCGGCCACGGCGGCGCGGTCCGCCGCCAACTCGGTCGCGACGACGAAGTGCCGTGCGAGGTCACGTATGAGCGGGAAGATGAGAAACGCCGAGCTTACGACCTCGGCCCCGAGGAGTCGAAGTGGATCCCGTCGTTTGAGGTGGCTCGCCTCATGGGCTAACACCGCTTGGAGCTCCGACGGGGTCAGCGTCTCGACGGTGCCGCGGCTGAGGAGCACGCGGGGACGCAAGAGCCCGTGCGTCAGCGCGATCAGCTCGTCGCAGGCGACGACGTCGATCCGCCCTGACAAGCCTTTCGCTGCGGCGGGCGCGACGAGCTCGGGAGCGTTCGAGAGGCCGCGCGAGTGCAGGCCTCGAAGCACGCGGCTCGTCTTCCACTGCGTTCGAGCGCCGTGCGCAAAGCCCGCGAGCGCGAGCAGGAAGGGGAGCGAAAGGAGCATGAGCGAGACGACGCCGCCGGCGAACTGGAAGAGGCTCGTGCACGCCTTGAGCAGCATTCCTGCGGCGTGCGCGGGGGCTCCTCGGCTGATCGCGACGGTGAAGAGGAGCCCGATCCCCGCGGTTGCCGTCCAAGCGGCGAGGGCGAAGACCGCGAACGGCGGGATGCGGAGGCGAGGCTGCAGGTGCGTCATCGTTCTCGTGGCTCTTCTTCGACCAGGCGGCGGAGCTCTTCGAGCATGGCCGGATCGAGCCGCGCCCGCGCGACGAACTGGGTCACGGCCAGCGGGCCGAAGCGACCCACGAGCTCCTCCACGACGCGGTCGGCTGCTGCCGGATCGTCACTTCGCAAGGTGCTGTAGACACCGACATTGCCTCGCAGCTGGCGCTCGAGAAAGCCACGCTCGACGAGCCGACTCAGCACTGTCTGCACCGTCGTGTAAGCGACCGGGTGATCGTCCGACAGCCGCTCGTGGACGTCGCGGACGGTGCTCGGTCCGTGCGACCGCACCAGCTCGAGCACGCGCGTCTGCAGCTCGCCGTGCTCCCAGCGATCTGCGTCTCTGAAACGACCGCGCGTCATCCTGCGGCACAGCCTACTACAACATGTAGTACTCTGCGAGCGTGTCGAAGAAACGGCGGTCCTCGACGAAGCGCCGCGGACAACGGCGGAGCCAGGCGCGCCGTGCTCCGGTCGGCGCGAGCCCCAAGCTCCAGGCTAGCGCTGTCAAGCGGAAGGAGGTTCCGGCAACGGCGAGGGCGTCCGCGCGTTCGCGCCTGATCGTCACCGGCTCGCTCCTGGGCTTCGCGGCGCTCGTCATCGTCGGGATGATCGTGCGTCCGAGCGAGTCGAGTCTCGACGGGGGCACGAATCTGCTGCTCGTGATCCTGACCGGCATCACCGCCGGCGGGCTCTCGTGCCTGGCGGTGCAGGGAGGGTTGCTCGCGACCGCCGTCGCCCAGCGCGAAGAGCTCCAGATTCGCGACCGCCTCCAGAGAGAGGCGGCACTGCGTCACAACGCCAGGCCAATTCTGTGGTTCCTCGGCGCCAAGCTGGTCACGTACACCGCGCTCGGCGCGTTGCTCGGGGGTCTCGGCTCGCTGCTGCAGCCGACCGCGACCGCTCAGGGAGCGATTCAGCTCGCGGTCGCGCTGTTCATGGTCGCGACCGCGCTGCACCTGCTCAACGTCCATCCGATCTTCCGCTTCGTCGTCATTCAGCCGCCGCGCTTCGTCACCCGGCGGATCCGCAGCCGCGCGAAGAGCGCCGACGCCTTCGCGCCGGCGATCCTCGGCGCCGCCACGGTCTTCCTGCCCTGCGGGGTCACGCAGGCGATGGAGCTTCTGGCGATTCAGTCGGGCAGCCCAGCGCTCGGCGCGGCGATCATGTTCGCCTTCGTCCTCGGCACGTCGCCGATCTTCTTCCTGCTCGGCTACTTCGCGACCACCCTCGGCGAGACGCTGCGCGCGCGCTTCTTCAAGCTGGCGGCGATCCCGATCTTGATCCTCGGGCTGACGTCCCTCAACGCCGCCATGACCTTGCTCGGGACGCGGTTCACCCTGGACGCGGCCAGGGAAGCCCTGGCCGCGGGCGGCGGTCCCGCGACGCCGGCGGTCGTCGCGCCCGACGGGATCCAGGAGGTGCGGATCAAGGCGGGCGGCGGCGGCTACTCGCCTGGGAAGGTGAGCATCCGCGCGGGAGAGCCGGCGCGCGTGATCTTCGTCACCGACGGGTCGGCCGGCTGTACACGCGCGCTCGTCTTCATGGGCCAGAGCGGCGTGCTGCCCGAGGCGGGCGAGGCGAGGATCGAATTGCCCGCCCAGGAACCGGGCACGATTCGCTACACGTGCGGAATGGGCATGTACAGCGGCGCGATCGAGGTCGTGTGATGGCCGAGCTGCGGCTGAAAGTGGAGGGCATGCACTGCGCGAGCTGTGCGCTGCTGATCGAGGAGGAGCTCGAGGAGCTCGACGGCGTCGCCGAGGCGAAGGCCTCGTACCCGCGCCAGCGGGCGGAGGTCGTCTTCGACCAGGAGCGCGTCGGCCTGCCGGCGATTCTCGCGACAATCGGCGGGCTCGGCTACCGCGCGAGCGTCGCCGACCAGTGATGGCCGTGGTCACTGAAGAGCAGACGCGCCGGCAGGTGCTCACGATCGACGGGATGACGTGCAGCAGCTGCGCCGTACGCATCCAACGCGGTCTGAGCAAGGTTCCGGGCGTCGTCGGCGCGGACGTGAACTACGCGACCGGGACGGCGACCGTCGAGCACGCTCCGGACACGCCACTGGAGACGCTGCTCGAGCGCGTCGACGCGCTCGGCTATGGGGCGCGCCCGGCCGGCGAGGACGTGGAGGAGGACGATCCCCACCTCGTCCAGCTGCGGGCGGTCCGGCGCCGGCTGCTCGTGGCGATCGCGTTGACGACGCCGATCGTCGCGATCATGGTCATCCACCTGCTCGACCGCCTGGGGCTGGCGTCCGTCTCGATGGCGCTGCTCGATCGAACGGCGGTGGCCTCGGCGGTGCTGGCGACGCCGGTGCAGTTCTACGCCGGCTGGCCGTTCCTCGCGGGGGCCGCCAGGCGGGCCCGCCACCTGGCGGCGAACATGGACACGCTCATCGCAGTCGGCACGCTCGCCGCCTACCTCTTCTCCGCTGTCGAGCTCGCGCGCGGCGGCGACAACCTCTATTTCGACACGGCGGCCGTGATCGTCACGCTGATCCTGCTCGGGAGGTACTTCGAGGCGAGGGCGAAGGGACGCGCCTCGCAGGCGCTGAAGAAGCTGGTCGAGATCGGCGCCAGGCAGGCGACCGTCGTCCGCGACGGCAGCGAGGTTGCGGTCCCGGTCGAGCAGGTCGTTCGCGGCGATCTCGTGCTCGTCCGGCCCGGCGAGAAGATCCCGGTCGACGGGGAGATCGTCGAGGGGGCGACGGCGGTCGAC
>JBOHAW010000177.1:0-4168 GCA_050697975.1 Gaiellaceae bacterium | reverse complement strand
ATCGGCCCCTGCTGCTACGAGGTCGGCGAGGAGGTGGCGGCGCCGTTCCGTGCCGCCTTCGGGGTCGACGTCGTCCGCGATGGCAAGCTCGACCTCTGGACCGCCGCCGAGCGCGCGCTTCGCGCTGCGGGCTGCACAAGCGTCGAGCGCACGGATCTCTGCACGTCCTGTCATCCGGCGCTCTTCTTCTCGCACCGACGCGACCTCGGCAGCACGGGCCGCCAGGGCGTGCTCGCGTATGTCGCCTGACGCCGTCCGCGCCAACTACGAGCGCATTCGGGCGGCGGTCGGTCCGAACGTGACGATCGTGGCCGCCACCAAGTACGTGTCCCTCGAGGACATGGCCGTTCTGGCGGAAGCCGGGATCGAGGTCGTCGGCGAGAACCGAGCTCAAGATCTGCTGGCGAAACACGACCGGTATGCGGGCGTGTTCCGCTGGCACTTCATCGGCCATCTGCAGAGCCGCAAGGCGACGATCGTCAACCGCATCTGCGAGCTCGTGCACTCCCTCGACTCCGAGTCCGCCGCCAGGCGGCTGACGGCGCCCGCGCTCGTGGAGGTCAATCTCTCGGGCGAGGCAACGAAGTCCGGACTCGACCCGGGGGACCTCGAGCGCTTCCTCGCCTTGGCAGCGGACGTGCGCGGGCTGATGACGATGCCGCCGCTCGCCGCCGACCCGGAGGAGTCGCGACCGTACTTCCGTCGCCTCCGCGACCTGGCCGGGGCGCACGGGCTCGCGGAGCTCTCGATGGGCACGAGCCAGGACTACCGCGTCGCGGCGGAGGAGGGGGCGACGCTCATCCGGGTGGGCTCCGTGTTGTACGAGGGCTAGAATCCGCGCTGCCATGGGCTTCGCGGACGTCTGGAACCGCACGCTCGTCTACTTCGGCATCGCCGAGGAGGACGACGACTGGGACGAGGACGGTTACGTCACGAACGAGGAGCTCGAGCGCAGCTACCGCGAGCGGCCCAACGTGCGCCGGCTGGCGCCGCGCCGACGGAGCGGCGAGTTCGACGACTGGACCGAGTCGGGCGAGTCCGCCGCCCGCACGGCCGTGCTGCGACCGCCGCCGCGCCTGCGCAGCGTCGAGACGGCACCGTCGACCGCATCGGTGCGCGTGCACCTCGTCGTGCCGCGCAGCTTCAACGACGCGCAGCAGATCGCGGACAAGTTCAAGGAGGGGATCCCGGTGATCCTCAACCTCCAGGGCTCCGACGCCGAGCTGTCGAAGCGGCTGATCGACTTCGCGAGCGGGCTCACCTACGCCCTGAACGGCGCCATGCAGCGCGTGGCCGACAAGGTCTTCCTGCTCACGCCCCGGAACGACGAGGTCTCGGCGGAGGAGCGGGCCCGCCTGCTCGAGCGCGGCGGCTTCTTCAACCAAGCCTAGGGCACTAGGAATCCGGCCCCCCGAGGCGAACGAGGATCCATGGGCGTCTCCGCCATCGTCACGCTGCTGGCCGCTACGGGCGACTCGATCGCGAGCTTCGTCAACGTCTTCATCACGGTCTACATCCTCCTGATCCTCGCCTACATCATCACCTCCTGGATCAGGCTGCCGTACTCGCCGTGGCTAAACCGCGTCCAGCGTTTCCTCTACGACGTCTGCGAGCCCTACCTGCGGCTCTTCCGGCGCGTCCTCCCGCCGCTCGGCCCGCTCGACCTCTCGCCGATGGTGGCCGTGATCGTCCTCCTGATCGTCCAGGCCGTCGTCGGAAGGCTGCTCACCGGCAGCTAGGAGGTTCTTGTGGCACTCACACCCGTCGAGATCCGTCATCTGCACTTCGCCCGACGCCCGTTCGGCTATCCGCGCGGTGCGGTGGAGCTCGTGCTCGAGGAGATCGCGGACAGCTTCGAGGACGTCTGGCGCGACCGAGCCGACCTCACCGACAAGGTCGAGCAGCTCGAGAGCGATCTCGTGCGCTACCGCGAGCTCGAGACACTGCTTCGCACCACGCTCGTCTCGGCCGAGCGCGCCGCCCACGACCTCAAGACCCAGGCCAAGCGCGAGGCCGATCTGATCATCGGCGAGGCGCACTCCGAGGCCCGGTCGATCACCCGCCAGGCCGCCGCTGAGCGCGAGCGGCTGCTGGCGGAGACGATCCGCTTGCGGGCGCTCATGCGGGCGGCGCTCACCTCGCTCGACGAGGGATCGAACGGGGAGGACGCGCCCAAGATGGAGGCGGCGTAGAGCCGGCGGGCCAACCGGGCCACTAGACTTCGACCGTGGAAGCGCCTTCGGCCCGCCTGCGGCTGCGCGTCGTCCCCGGTGCGGGCGGCGCAGGCGTCGTCGGTCGCCACGGCGACGCCTGGAAGATTCGGGTCGCCGCTCCGGCGGAGCGCGGACGGGCGAACGACGCCGTCGTACGACTGCTCGCCGAGACGCTTTCGCTCCCACGGCGGAGCATTACCCTCGTCTCGGGCCACGCCGGGCGTGACAAGATGGTGCGGCTGGGCGGGATCACTCAGGGGGAGCTGGAGCGTCGACTCGCCTCGGCAGAGAGAAAGGACACCCGATGAGCCTCGATACCGACCGTTTCCGCGAGATGCTGCTCGAGGAGCGGCAGCACGCCCGCGCCGCGATCGACAATCTCCACACGGAGAATCCCGGCTCGATCGAGGACGAGAGCGGTGAGGAGTCGTCGTTCGACAACCACCTGGGTGACATCGCCACGGTCACCTTCGACCGCGAGATGGCGACGACGCTGGAGGACAGCGAGGGAGCGAAGCTGAACGCGATCGAAGGTGCGCTCGAGCGGATCGAGCAGGGTACGTACGGCATGTGCGTGCGCTGCGGGAATCCGATCGCGGAGGAGCGCCTCGAGGCGCTTCCGTACGCCGAGCTGTGCATCGACTGCAAGCGCCTCAGCGAGCGTTGAGCGAGCCCGCGCGGCGACCGGTGGAGATCAGGGTGGGCTCGACGCCCGACGGCCTGATGCCGATCTCGATCGCCGAGCGCTCGCTCGCCGCCGGAGCCCGGCAGTGGGCGGGGTTGGGAGCGGTTGTCGCCGCCGCCGTCCTGGCCGACCAGGGGACGAAGCAGCTCGTCTCCAGCCAGCTGCCGCTCGGGGACGAGGTGGCCGTGACGGGGCCGTTCTCGATCCATCACGTCCAGAACTCGGGCATCGCGTTCGGCCTCTTCGCGAGCGCGACGCCGGTGGTGATCGCCCTGACGGGCCTCGCGGTGGCGTGGATGCTCCTCTTCTTCACCCGCTCGGGCGCCCGGCACCCCGTCCTCCCCGTCGGCCTGGGTCTGGTGCTCGGCGGCAGCCTCTCGAACCTGGCCGACCGCATCAGGCTGGGGCACGTGACCGATTTCCTCGACGTGCGCTACTGGCCCGCGTTCAACCTCGCCGACACGTTCATCGTCGTCGGCGTGCTCGTGCTCCTGGCTGCCCTCGCAGCCGCAGACCGCGAGCCGCGCCGGCCCAGGCGCATCCCCACCTAACCTCCGCGTTCCCGACGCGAGCCCTGGGGCCGGCATGTAGAGGGGTCTGACCCCGGGGCATGTCTCGCCGGGCCAGACGCTTCGGCAGCCACGCGGAGTCGATTGTCCGGAACGCTGGGGAATCAGCCAGGTAGACGTCGTTGAGGACATGTCCAGGGGTCTGACCCCCGGACCGGTCTCGATCGGCTGGCGCGGAGCACCCGGTCGCTCGCGTACGCTCACGCGCCGTGTGGCTGCGTGTTCCCCAGGATGCTGCCGGCGTGCGGCTCGACCGCTTTCTGGCCGAGCTCCCCGAGGTCGGCTCCCGGGCGGCGGCCGAACGGCTGCTCGCGGCCGGCTCGGTGCTCGTGGACGGCGAGCGCCGTGCGAAGAGCCACCGCCTGACGGGGGGCGAGGAGGCCGAGCTCGAGCTGTCCGCGGTGAAGCCGAGCAGGCTCGAGCCGGAGGCGATGGACCTGCGCATCGCCTACGAGGACGCGCACCTGCTCGTCGTCGACAAGCCAGCGGGCCTCGTCGTCCATCCGGCCCCGGGGCACGCGCGCGGTACGCTGGTTCACGGCCTGCTCGGCCGGACCGGGGGCGGGGAGGACGCGGACAGACCGGGCATCGTGCACCGCCTCGACCGCGACACCTCGGGCCTGCTCGTCGTCGCCCGCACGGAGGAGGCGCACCGGCGGCTCCAGCGGCTCATCCGGCGCCGAGCCGTCGAGCGCGAGTAC
>JBOHAW010000176.1:0-8165 GCA_050697975.1 Gaiellaceae bacterium | reverse complement strand
CGACGGCCTCTTCGACGTGCTCCTGATCGGCGACCTGACCAAGGCCGACCTGCTCGTGACGCTGCCGAAGACCTATCGCGGCCGGCACCTGCCCCACCCGAAAGCCGAGGTGCTGCGGGGAGCCGTGGTCACCGTCGACGCCGACGGGCCGCTCCCGATCGAGCTCGACGGCGAGCAGCCCGGGACGACCCCGGTGCGCTTCGAGATCGTTCCGCAGGGGCTGCGCGTGCGCGTTCCGGGCTACTGAAGGGGCACTACTAGCCTGGGCTCGAGCCGCCGGCGCGGCCGGTCGAAGTCGTCCGCCGCTTCGCCGCGGGCTTCTTCGCCGTCTTCCTGGCCGAAGCCGACTTGGTCGTACTGCTTCCCGTGCCGCGGGCCGCAGCCGGCGTCTTCTTCACGGCCGGCTTCGCCGCCGCCCTGCGCGGGCGCGAGGTCCTGCCCTCGGCCGCGTCGAGCCTGCGCTCGAGGTCGGCCACCCTCGTCTCGAGCGCGTCGAGGCCGCGGATCCTCTTCTGCATCTCGTCCATGCGGTCGCGCATCGAGTTCGCGACGCCCATCACCTGATCGGCGCCGGGAGCGTGCGCGAGCCTCCCGATCGCCTCTTCGCCGGCGTCCGCCAGCCTGGTCAGCAGATCCTTCCCCGCCATCCGTACCACCTTTCGGTCATCGTTGGTTAGCCGGAGTTGATACCCGGAAGACCGGACGATCACACGCTACGCGCGGATCACGACGGGCGTGCCGGCCAGCGAGGCGTCGAACATGCGCTGCAGCACGCGGTTCTCCACCCGCAGGCAACCGTTCGAGACCGCGCGCCCAACCAGGTCGGGCCGGTTCGTCCCGTGGATCGCGATCGGCCCGCCCTGCGCCCAGCCGGTGAGAACCTCGGAAAACGCCGAGATGCCGATCGCGCCAGGGCCGAACGGGCCGGAGGCATCCTCCGGAATCAGGCGCTGGTTCACGTAGTAGCGGCCGAGCGGCGTCGGCGTCGCGCTCGAGCCGATCGCGGCCGTGGTCTGGATCGCGCGGCGGCCGCTCCGGTAGAGCGTGATGCGCCGCTCGGAGAGGTCGACCTCGATCCGGGTGCGCACGGTCGCCACCTCGACCTCACGCGCCCGGACGTAGCCCGTGATCCCGTTCGGCTTCATCGGCAGCTGGACGCGGTACCAGACGGGCTCGCAGCCGCGGCCGACCACGGATCCGAGCACGCCGAGCACCGTCGGGACGCCGTTGACGTTCAGACGCCGAAACGTGGCGAGCAGGCCCCGGCCAGGCCGCCGGAACGCGCGCGCACGGTCGCGCACGAGCGCCGCGTAGGCGAGGCGCCGCGAGCCGAGCCGGTGGGCAGAGCCCGCCGTGCACGTGCGGATCTCCGGCACGGTCGGCGTCGCATCGGCGGCGGGCGCCGGCGGTGGCCGCTCCGGAACGGCCTCCGTGCTTCCGCCGCAGCCCGCGGCCAACGCCGCGAGCGCGATCACGACGGCGCTCTTCATCGCTGCATTGTCACAACTTTTTCACCCTTTCATGCGTCGCAATCAACAGGACAGCCACTACCGTGAAAGAGTCATGACAGGTTTCTCCGCCCCGGCACGACGCGAGCACAAGCACACGGCCGTCACGACGCACGCGCTCAAGCAGCGGGCGGGCATCCCGTACGAGGTGGAGCGCGTCGTCTGCTCCGACTGCCGCCGCGTGCTCGACGAGCGTCCGCTGCGCCGCGCCGCCGCGTAGCTAGCCCCGCCTCGCAGCAGCGGCCGGCTTCGCCGCCAGCGGGGTCGCCGGAACGATTGGATCGAGGGGCACGTAGCGCTCTCCGAGGGGTGGGCGCGGGTCGAGCTCGCCGCGGTTCGGCCACAGCGAGAGCGCCCGCTCGGCCAGCGCCGCGATCGTCAGCGCGGGGTTGACGCCGAGATTCGCGCTCACGGCGGAGCCGTCGACCACGTGCAGGCCGGGGTACGCGAACACGCGGTGATAGGCGTCGATCACGCCGGTCTCGGGCGAGGCGCCCACACACGCCCCGCCCAGGATGTGCGCCGTCGTCGGCACGTCGAGCAGCACCTCGTTCAGCGCGCTGCCCGCCTCCCCGCCGATCAGCTCGGCCGTGATCCGCGCCGCCTCGTTCGCCTCCGGGATGAAGGTCGGACTCGGCTCGCCCTCGCCCCGGGACGAGGTCAGCCGGCCCCGCCGCAGGCGCACGCGCAGGCTGTTCGGCCGCGACTGCATCGCGAGCAGGATGATCGTCCGCTCCGACCAGCGGTGGACCGAGAGGCTGCGGAGGAACGCGAGCGGGCGCCGCGCGATCTCGCCGAGGAAGCGCAGCTGGCGCGGGACGCGGCCGCCGCCGTCCACGAGGAGCGTGGCGAGCAGGCCCATCGCGTTCGAGCCGCGCGGGTAGCGAACCGGCTCGATGTGCGTGTGCTCGTTCGGATGGATCGACGAGGTGATCGCGACGCCCGTGGAGAAGTCGACGTCGCGGCGGCGCGTCGAGGCGCCGACGATCGCCTCCGAGTTCGTGCGAACGTTGTCGCCGAGACGCGACGAGACGTGCGGCAGCGGGGACGCGAACAGGAGCCGAAGCGTGCCCAGCACGCCGGCGGCGAGCACGATGTGGTCGGCGAAGAACGATTCCGTCCGCCGGCCCCAGCCAGGACGGCGCGCGACGACCTCGTAGCCTCCGCCCACGCGCGGGACGATCCGCACGGCCTCACGTTCCGCGTGCACGACGGCTCCGCCGCGCTCCGCCAGGTACAGGTAGTTGCGGTCGAGCGTGTTCTTCGCCCCGTGGCGGCAGCCGACCATGCAGCCGCCACAGGCGATGCAGCCGCGGCGAGGCGGCCCGGCGCCGCCGAAGTACGGATCGTCCACCTCCTCGCCGGGAGTGCCGAACCAGACGCCGACGTCGGTGCGGCGGTAGGTGTGGGCGACGCCCAGGCGGGCGGCCACGTCCTGCATCACGCGATCGGCCGGCGTCTCGAACGGGACGCGCGCAGCGCCGAGCATCCGCCGGGCCTCGCCGTAGTGTGGCGCGAGCTCGCCCTTCCAGTCCGCGATGCCGGCCCACTGCGGATCGTGCCAGAACGGCTCCAGCGGCTCGTAGAGCGTGTTCGCGTACACGAGCGAGCCGCCGCCGACGCCCGCGCCCGAGACCACGAGCACGTCTCGCAGCAGCGTCAGCCGCTGGATTCCGCGCAGCCCGAGGCGGGGGAAGAAGAGGTAGCGGCGCAGATTCCAGTTGGTGCGCGGAAAGTCCGCGGGGCCGAAGCGCCGCCCCGCCTCGAGCACGGCGACGCGGTAGCCCTTCTCGGTCAGGCGCAGCGCGGCGACGCTGCCGCCGAAACCGCTGCCGACGACGAGGACGTCAGAGCGCATCGACCACGGCGGGCAGGATCTCGCCGGCCCTCCCGTCGAGCGAGAGGGACGCGCGGCGGTCGAGCGCGGTCGGCCCGCGGTTGAGGATCGCGACGCGGCCGCCCGCGTCGAGCGTCTCGAGCGGCAGGCCCGCGACCGGGTAGACCTCCAGCGCGGAGCCGACGACGAGCATGAGCGCGGCCGTGCGGGCGAGGTCGAACGCGCGATCGATCGCGGCCTCGGGCAGCAGCTCGCCGAAGAAGACGACGTCGGGCTTGAGCACCGCGCCGCAGGCGGGGCAGCGCGGTGCCCCGCCGCCGCTCTCGAGCAGTCGGAGGACCTCGTCGAGACGGTATCGGCTGCCGCAGGAGGGACACGTGGAGCTGCGGATCGAGCCGTGCACCTCGATCACCTCGCGGCTGCCCGCGCGCTCGTGCAGCAGGTCGATGTTCTGCGTGACGACGGCGCGGACGAGCCCGCGCCGCTCGAGCTCGGCGAGCGCCAGGTGCCCGGCGTTCGGCTCGGCCGCGGTCAACGCGGCGAAGCGGGGCGCGTAGAAGCGCCAGACGCGCTCGGGATCGGCGCGAAACGAGTCGATCGAGCCGTAGTCGAGCGGGTCGAACTGCGTCCACAGCCCGCCCGGGGAGCGGAAGTCCGGAATGCCGCTCTCGGTCGACATCCCCGCGCCCGTCAGGACGACGCACGGCTGGTTCTCCCGGATCAGCGCCGCCAGACGCGCAGCTTCCACCCGGGCGATTCTAGAGTTGGCGCGTGGAGGGATTCCGCTTCGCCACCGACGTGCGCGTGCGGTTCGCGGAGACCGACGCGCAGAGCGTCGTCCACAACGCGGCCTACCTCGTCTGGTTCAAGGTCGCGCGGGTCGAGTATCTCGAGCGTTTCGCCGGTGGTACCCGGCCCTCCGGGCGGGCGGCATCGAGGCGTTCGTGACCGAGGTCAGCGTGCGCTACGGCGCGCCCGCACGGTTCGACGACCGGCTCCGCGTCCACGCCCGGTGCCGCGACGTCCGCGGCGCGCGCTTCCGCTTCGAGTACGTCGTCGACCGGGATGGAGAGCGGGTGGCCGACGGCTGGACGGCGCACGCGTGCGTGGACGGGCGCGCGCTACGGCCCACGCGCGTCCCCAGGTGGCTCGCGGAGGCGATCGCTACGGCAGAGGGAAAGGATCCGTAGCGAGGGGCGGAAGCTCTTCGGCGGGGTTCGCCGGGGCCTTCTTCTTGGGCTTCGGCTTCTTGGCCTCCGGCTTGGGCCGCGGCTTCGTGCCCACGCGGAGGAGCGTCGGCTCCGAGCGATACACCGAGCGCCACGTCGTGTCGTACAGCAGCTTGCCGTCCGCGTCGTAGACGCGCCGGCGCACCGACGTCGAGCGCGACGGCTCGCCCGCCTCCTCGACGACGCGCTCGCCGACCAGGAGGCCGGGGTCCTTGACGCGCTTGACCGCCGGCCCGCTGATCACGACGAGCGGGCTCGCCTCGCTCTCGACGCGCCGGTCCACCGGAGTTCCGTACAGGTTGACCGTCAGCGACGACGATCCCACGAACGTGCGCAGCAGAAGCCAGCGGTCGGTGTCGTTCTTGAAGCGCAGGTCGAGATCGGGGTAGTTGACCGTCGCGTCGCGCCCGAGCGGGTAATGGCTGATGTAGAGGGCGTGGTTCGTGCGCGACTCGATGCTGAGGCCGGAGTCGTACGCGGCGTTGAAGACGGTGGTCGAGACCTGACAGACGCCGCCGCCGAGCCCGTTCTGGAGCTCCCCGTTGATGATCACCGGCGCCTCGAGGAAGCCCTTGTCGGCAGTCCGCTCGCCGGTCGTCTGGTTGAAGGAGAAGACGGCTCCAGGGGCGATCACGGTCCCGTCGATCAGCTCTGCGACGAGCCGGACATTGTGCAGGCGGTTGGGCTCGCCGCCGTAGGTCGTCGTGTATCCACCCACGAGACTCGTGATGCCCATCGCCTGAGCCTCCGCGGTGGAGCGCTCCGGCTTCGCGGTCGCGACCGTCAGGGCTGCCACCCGGCGCGTCGGCGAGAGCGCGGCGGCGAGCAGCGCCTTCGCCGTAGCCGGAACGTCGACCACGTGGCCGTCGCGGGCGGGGACGACCTCGACCCCGCTGCTCGAGACCGCGAAGCCGGCGTCCACCGGCGGGCGGTCAACTCGGCGCCCGAGCCGCTTGAAGTAGCGCTCGGCGCCGGGCCCGGCGATCACCAGCTCGGTCCTGCCGTCGCGCGGCAACGCCAGCAGCTCGGCGATGCGCCAGCGGGGCAGGCGCCAGCGCCCTTCTCCCTGGGTGAGCCGCACGGGCGCCGACACGGCCGTTCGCACCTGGGCGACGACCGGCGCCAGCTCGGCGCCGGTCACGCGCGGTGGCTCGATGCGCACGGGCAGGCCCACGCGGGCCCGCGTGAAAGCCGCGAGCGAGCGCACGACGACGCGCTCGGCCGCTCGCCGGTCGAGCTCGCGGCCCGTGGCGCCCGGGATCACAACCGGTTTGAGCCCACGCAGCTTGATCGCGGCCTCGCGCGGCTCCTGCGCGATCGCGCCGGCAAAGCGGTCGAGCGTGTAGGCGAGCGCCGGGTCGAACACCCGGGTCGGCGGCGCCACCTCGGCGCCGAAGAACCGGGTGTGCAGGCGCCGGAAGCCGCGTACAGGCCCGAAGCCCTCGCCCTGGCGGCGGGCGGCCTCGACGGCGGCGGCCCAGTCCACCTTCACGCCGAGCTGACCCGGCGTCACCCGCCAGTGCTTGTGCCCGGCCACGAAGGTGACCGGCGCATTCGCCCGCCCGGCGAACCGCTGCTCGAGCAGCGCCCGGGCCTCGGCAGGGGCGAGCCCGCCGACGTCGACGCCAGCGATCTGCACCCCTTCGGCGAGCTTCGCCGGCGAGCCGGCGAAGGCGAGTCCGAGCAGCGCGCCTACGAGCGCGACCGTCCCCCCCGCGACGAGCACGGAACGGCTGACGACTCGCATGCGCCCGGACCGGCTCCGGCGGCGAATGCGGGCAGCAGAAGCGGGAGCCTCGGCGCTCAAGGGCCCAAGTCTAGCGATCGCCCCGGCCGCTTCCGGTGTCGATCCGGTGAACCTGCGGCGGCGGTCTTCAGCCCGCGCGCAGGTACGTGGCGATCACGTGCCGCTGGATCTCCGACGTGCCCTCGACGATCTGGAAGACCTTCGCGTCGCGCATCCACTTCTCGACCGGATGGTCGCGCATCACCCCGGCTCCGCCGAGAATCTGGACGGCCTCCGTCGTGGCACGCATCGCGACGTCGGTCGCGAAGGCCTTCGCGTACGAGCCGGAGAGGCCCGCGTCCTCCCCGGCGGCCAGCGCCGCGCACGCCCGCCATACCAGGAGGCGCGCAGCCTCGATCTCCATCGCCATGTCGGCCAGCTTGAAGGCGATCGCCTGCTTGGCGAGGAGCGGCTTGCCGAAGGCGCGCCGCTCGCGCGCATAGCCCGCCGCGTACTCGAACGCGGCGCGGGCGACCCCCACCGCCCCGGCGGCCACCTGGGGCCGGGAGGCCATGAAGAAGTCCATCGCGATCCCGAAGCCGCCCCCGGGCTCGCCGAGGAGGCGGTCGGCCGGGATCCGAGCCTCGTCGAGCAGCACGGAGCCGGTGTGGGAGGACCGGAGGCCGAGCTTGGCCTCCTTGCGTCCCGCCGAGACACCGGGGTCGCCGCCCTCGACGAGGAAGGCGGTGATGGCGCCGTCGAGCTTGGCGAAGACGACGGTCAGGTCCGCGATCCCGCCGTTCGTGACGTAGCACTTCTCGCCCGAGAGCACGAGCTCGCCGCCCTCGCGCCGGGCCGTGGCGGTGATCGCCGCGAAGTCGGAGCCGGCTCCGGGCTCCGTGAACGCGATCGCAGCCAGCGTGCCGTCCTCGGACGCGAGCCGCGGCAGGTAGCGCTCGCGCTGCTCCTCTTTGCCGGCGGAGAGCAGCGGCCGGACCGGGAACATCGTCGCCTGGATTGTGGCGGCGAGCCCCGCGCAGCCCCACGAGAGCTCCTCGGCGATCAGCGCTGCCGTGACGGGGTCGACGCCACCGCCGCCGTACTCGGCCGGGATGGAATACGACGTCAGCCCGAGCCGGGCCGCCTTCGCCAGCAGGTTGGGCGGGAAGTCGTCCCGCTCGTCCCACTCGGCGGCGATCGGCCGCAGCTCCCCCTCGGCGAACTCGTGCGCGAGCGCCTGCAGCTCGCGCTGCTCCGGCGTCAGCCGAAAGGAGATGCCGGCTGTCTCTACTCGCGCCAATAGACCCCGCGATCGTCGTAGGTGATCTCGATCCGGCGGCCATCCGGATCCTGGACGAGGAAGGCCCGCGACCAGGGCGTCGGCTCGACCGGCTCCCGGGCGACGGCGCCCATCAGCCGCGCCTGCTCGAGCGCCGCCTCGAAGCCGGCCGCGTCCGAGTCGAAGGCGAGCTCGTCGGGATCCGTCGCCGCGCCGCCCTGCTCGGAGGCGAAGAAGACGAGCAGCGTGTGGCCGACGCGCAGCGGATCGTGGGCGCCTTCGAGCGGTTCGGCACCGAGCAGTTGCCGGTAGAAGGTCCTCAGGCCGGCCGGATCGGGCGTGCGGAACGCGATGTGGTTGATCCCGAGGATGCCCATCGCGGTCAGCGTCTCACGTTTCGGCGCAGGGCCGGCGACTGCTACTCCCGTGGCAGGAAGATCTCCTTCGCGATCACGAGCCGCTGGATCTGCGAAGTGCCCTCGTAGATCTGGATGAGCTTGGCGTCCCGCATCAGCTTCTCGACGGGATACTCCTTGATGTACCCGTAGCCGCCGTAGACTTGGACTGCGTCGGTGGTTACCCGCAT
>JBOHAW010000175.1:0-5218 GCA_050697975.1 Gaiellaceae bacterium | reverse complement strand
CTCGACGGGGAGGCCGGCCTCCCCGACGTGTGCGATCAGCGCGTCCAGGTGGCTGAGGCTCGGCTGCGGAGCGAGCGCGAGCTCCTCGTCGTCCTTCCGGAGCATCCCGAGCAGGCGCCGCATCTCGGCGAGCGCCTCGCGCCCAGTCGATTCGATCGAGTCGAAGGCTTCCCGCGCCTCCTCCGGCTCCGTCGCGACGGAACGCCGCCCGCCGCGCGCCTGGACGACGATCACGCTGATCGCGTGCGCGACGACGTCGTGGAGCTCGCGCGCGATTCTGACCCTCTCCTCCGCAACGGCAGCTCGGGCCTTCTCCTCGCGCTCGCGTTCCGCCGCCAGCGCCCGCGCCTCGAGGCGATTCTCGCTCAGCCGTCGATGCCGGATCGCGCGACCGGCCAGCCACGGCCCACCCACCACGAAGAGAAAGAAGACGTAGCTACCGAGGTTCGCTCCCTCTGGGTCGGCGGCGGTAACGCCGAACACGACTGCGACGATCGCTACGACCCCTGCGACGGCCCGCCAGCCACCGGCGTGCGCCCCGACGGAGTAGACCGCGACGAGCAGCGCGACCCAGACCGCGAACGCGGCGTCCCCGGAGAGCGGAAACAACAGCGCCGACGGGAAGAAGGTCCCGGCGACGACCGCGAGCACAGCCAAAGGCGCCCGTACGCGCCACGCCAGCGCGAGTGTCATCGGGAGCGCCAGCGCAGCGTAGGCAACGTGCTCGACGCCGACCCCCGGGACCAGATCTCGGCCTGCCCAAGGACTGTGAGACCGAGCGCGAGCAGCAGATCGGGGCGGCTCCGCAGAAAGCGAGTCAGAGCCATGAGCGGAAGGTAACGAACGCCCTCTCCGACCGCATCGGCTTCACGAGCGATTCCGCGGCCGCGAGAGATCGCTCGCGCGAGCGAGGCGAGATCGCGCGCGGCGCCGATGCGTGGGCGCCAGCCCGCTCGTACCTTCGTGGAAACGAAGTAAGGAGGAGCAATGTTCTTCGCAACGATCATCGTCGTACCAGTGCTCGCCGGTTTGGCGGCAGGTCTCGCGACGGGCTCCCGCCGCATCCCGCTCAGCCTCGCCGGACTCTTCACGGTCCTGGGAGTGGCCGGAGCGATCACCGCCGCTTTCAATCCCGATCACCGCCTCGAGAACGTGTCGTTCTCACTGGCAGCCGGCGTGGGCGCTGCCGCGCTCGCGTATTTCGGCTGGGTCGCCGGTCGCCTCGCGTCTCATCGGCGCTCCGCGATCTGATCCCGCTCGTAGAGACGAGACCGACGAGAGGAGAACGCGATGGCCACCGTCGTCCAGCACGTGCTCACTCGAGCGGTTCCGCGAACCGACGGGCGATCGTGGCTCAGGTGGGGGATCGCGGTCCTCGCGGCAGTCGAGACCGTCCATTTCGCAGCGGGATGCTCGTCAACGACTGGGAGGGCTGGGGAGTCTTCTTCGGCAACCTCGTTCGTCCTCGTCACCGGCCTCGTCGTCGTGGGGCTGACGTTCGGGCTCCTCGTCCGCTGGGGCCTCGAGCCCTCGCCACGAGGGCGGAACCGCGCCGCCCTGGCGGGGCTCGCCGCGGGCGCGCTCTCCATCGCCTCGTACGCCGTCTACTTCACGTGGGCGCCGCTTCTGATCGCGCCGGCCGCCGTGCTGCTGGGCCGAGCGGCGTTGGCGCGGGCACACGAGGGCCAGGGAGGCCGCACGTACGCCGTGGCCGGGACGTTCCTCGGGCTCGCGAGCCTCGCCTTCGGCGCGACAATGATCTTCTACGCCGCTCTCCATCACGGAAACTACCCCTGGGGGCTCTGAAAATGCGGCTCGCTTGAGCGCTCCTATGCTTGCCGCATGACGGATCGATCCGACGTCGCAGGTCCTCGTCTGGCAGACCTGGTGGCCGCGCTCTCGCTTGCGACCGACCTCGGCATGGGTCAGCCGATGCAGCAGGCGCTGCGAACCTGCCTGCTCTCCGTCGAGGCGGGGAGGGAGCTCGGGCTCGCAGAGGAAACGCTGTCCGACGTCTACTACCTCTCGCTCCTGCGCTTCGTCGGCTGCACCTCGGACGCGCACGAGGAGGCCGCCAAGGTCGGCGGCGAAGAGATCGCGTTCCGTGCCGCCCTCGCGCCCGTGCTCATGGCCGACACGCCGGAGTTTCTCCGGCAGATGATCCGGCACTTCGCAGAGGGCAGCCCGCCGCTGACCCGTCTGCGCCTGTTCGCCGCGGCTCTGGCCGAGGGCAGCGGCGGCGCGAAGAAGCAGCTCGCGGTCCACTGCGAGGTCGCGCAGATGCTGGCGCGACGGGTCGGGCTCAGGGAAACGGTCGGCGAGTGCGTGGCCCACGTGTTCGAGCGCTGGGACGGGAAGGGTCTCCCGGGCGAGCTCGCGGGGGAGGCGATCCCGATCGCGGCACGGATCGTAGCCGCTGCCCGAGACGTCGACGTCCTCTATCGCCTCGGCGGCTGGGAGCTCGTCGCCGACGTTCTCCGCCGGCGCCGGGCGCGCGCGTACGACCCGGCGGTGGTCGACCTGTTCCTCGAGCGCGGCGAGCGGCCGATCGCCGCAGCCGGCGGCGACTCCCCGTGGGAGGCCGTCCTCGCCTGCGAGCCGAGTCCGCAGACCCGGATCAGCGAGTCGCGGCTCGACGAGGTGCTGAGCGCCTTCGCCGACTTTGCCGACCTCAAGTCCCCGTTCACGCGCGGACACTCGCCCGGGGTGGCCAAGCTGGCCGACGCGGCCGCGAGGGACGCCGGACTTCCGGCGGCGGACGTCGCGGATCTCCGACGAGCCGCGCTCGTTCACGACCTCGGACGAACCGGCATCGCAAACGGCATCTGGGACAAGCCGGCCGCCCTCTCGGCGGAGGAGTGGGAGCGCGTCCGCCTCCACCCCTACCTCTCCGAGCGTCTCCTCTCGCACTCGCCGACGCTTGGCCGCCTGGCCGCTCTCGCCGGGTCCCACCACGAGCGGCTGGACGGCTCCGGGTACCACCGCGGGAGCCGAGCCTCGGCGCTCCCGGCGGCGGCACGGATCCTGGCCGCCGCGGACGCATTCCAGGCGATGACGCAGCCGCGCCCGCACCGGCCGGCATTTGCGGCGACGGCGGCGGCCACGCAGCTGCGGCACGAGGTCTCCGAGGGGAAGCTCGACCACGACGCGGTGCAGGCGGTGCTCGCGGCCGCCGGGCAGGCCGAGACGCGGCCGCGCCACGCCTGGCCGGCGGGTCTGACCGACCGCGAGGTGGAGGTGCTGCGACTGATCAGCCGGGGCGCGTCGAATCGCGTCGTCGCCACCGAGCTCACCATCTCGGTCAAGACCGTCGGGCGTCACGTCGAGAACATCTACAACAAGATCGGGGTCTCGAGCCGCCCCGCGGCGGCGCTCTACGCGATGGAGCACGACCTGATCCAGGGCTGATCCGCCGAAGATGGGGTGATCGCCCGATGCGGGCTCGGCAGCGCCGGCGCAGACTGGATGCGTCACCCAAAAGGAGATTGGCATGAACACAGTCGCCGCCCACGTCGCCCTCGTGCCCGGAGGAGTTCTACCCGGCGAGCTCGCGTACGGTCCGCTCCTCGCGGCGCTCGGCCGAGACGCCGAGCCGCTCGTGAAGGACCTCGAGCTCTACGCGGGGGACACCCCGCCGGCCGGTTACACGCTCGACCACGAAGTCGAGGGCATCCGGCGCGCCGTCGACGAACGCGGCTTCCAAACATTCCACCTCGTCGGCTACTCAGCAGGCGGGGCCGCCTGCCTCGCCTTCGTCGCCCGCTATCCGGAGCGCGTGCGCAGCCTGGCGCTCATCGAGCCGGCCTGGATCGGCAACAACGACCTCAGCCCCGAGGAGGTCGAAGACTGGCGCGAGCTCGACCGGATGATCGCCCTGCCGCCGGAGGAGATGATGCGTGAGTTCGTGAGCTCGGGGACTCCGCCCGGGGCGGCATCGCCGGAGCCCGCGCCCGGACCGCCCCCGCCGTGGATGGCCAAGCGCCCGGCCGGCCTGAGGGCACTGATCCAGGCGTTCAAGGCCTTCGAGCTGGACCACGCGCGGCTGCGCGAGTTCGACGGCCCGGTCTACCTCGCCCTCGGCACGCTCAGCATTCCGGTCGAGGAGCGCAAGATCGAGCGGCTGGGGCGAATCTTCGCCAACGCGGAGATCGACCGGTACGAGGGCCGCCATCACTTCGACCCTCCTCATCGAGCAGAGGCCGACCGCTTCGCCGGAGCGCTGCAGCGGCTGTGGTCGCGGTCCGGTACGGCAGACGCGATCGAACCCTCCGCCAACGTCGCGCTGCGGTAGCGCACACTGCATCCACGGCACATCGAGCTCGGCGCTGATCTGGGGGCAGGCGGTCGACGGGCTCGCGCGGCTCGGGCGCCTAATCGTCTATGACCGCCGCGGCTGTACCCGCAGCGAGCGGCCTGACCCTACCTCCAGACGAGCGTCTCCGGGCACACCGACGACGCGGCCGCGCTGCTCGACGCGCTCGGGGCGACGCCCGCAATCGTGATCGGCCGAAGCTACGGCGGGGAAATCGCGCTCGACCTGGCGCTGCGCTATCCGGACCGCGTCCGAGCGCTCGTCCTGCTCGAGGCGGCGCTGCTCAACCTGTCGCCGGAGGCCGCCGCGTGGGCTCACTCGCTGCACGCGCGCGTGCAGGCGGCCGCCGACGACGACGTCGAGACGGTCGGCGAGACCTTCGTCCGCGGCGTCCTCGGAGACGACTCCTGGGAGGCGTGCCCCGGTCAGATCAAGCAGATGTTCACCGACAACGGCCCGGCGATCCTCGCCGAGCTCAACGGCGGGTTCCTGGAGGTCGACTCGGCGTCGCTCGCGACGATCGAGCAGCCGACGCCGCTGGTCGCCGGCGCGGATTTCCGGCGAGCGCGCGAGCAACAAGGCTGACATGGCCTATCTCTACTGCCTGCCGTTCTGCATGCTCTTCACGTCCGGGGACAACCTCCACCAACGCACCGCACCGCTGTTCTTGCGGCCCAATCAGTCATTCGCCGACGCCGCCGCCTTCAAGGCCGCCCTCAAGGAGCTCGACGACTACTACGACCGGCTCCCCGGCGAGATCAAGGTGCTCGGCGTGATGGCGTTCGCGCACTATCCGCCTGCGGACCTCGACAACCTCGTTGTCGAACTCTGGGACAAGCACATGCGTCCCGACTGGCGCGACGGTGCCGAGACCCCAGAACAGGTTCTCCAGCGGCGCCGAGCGGC
>JBOHAW010000174.1:0-7568 GCA_050697975.1 Gaiellaceae bacterium | reverse complement strand
GTCGAGACCCTCACGATCGACCAGTCGGGCGGTCTCTTCGCTCCCGGGGCGACGGCCGAAGCAAATGGGGTGTCCGAGATCGAGATGTCCGTCCTGCTCGGCGACGCGACCGACGTCGTCGTCGTCAACGGCACGGCCGCAGCCGACACGATCTCCGTCGGCACGAACGGGTTCGCGTTCACGACCGACGCGGACGCCGACGTGTCGCTGTCGCCGCTCCCGGCCGCCGTCGAGATCTTCGGCTTCGCCGGGCCGAACACGCTCACGGGCCGCGGCGGCTCGGGCGCGGGGAGCCCCTTCCCCGGCAAGCTCGTCCTGCACGCCGGGGACTCGGGTGACACCCTCCAGGGCGGCGCCGGGGACGACGAGCTCCACGGCGGCGCCGGCAACGATGTGCTCGAGGGCCGCGACGGCAACGACACCGCATACGGTGGGGCGGGCAACGACTCGGTCGCGGGGAACGACGGCCACGACGAGCTCGTCGGAGGCGCGGGACTCGACGCCCTGATCGGGGGCGACGGCGACGACGTCATGCGGGCCGACGACGACGAGGCGGACACGAACCTGAGCGGCGGGCCGGGGAACGACACGGCCTACTACGACGAGGGCATCGACGTCACGCCCGTCGCAGTCGAGACGAAGATCCCGGCTTAGGCTGCCGCGCTCTCGCGTGACGCGGGCGCGAGTGGACAGGCTCGTGGCAGCAGGAGAGGATGCGGGGCCTGGCCTCGGATGACCTCGCCTTCCTGTCCGCGACCGAGCAGGCGCGGCTCGTGCGCGACCGGGAGGTCGCGTCGCTGGAGCTCGTCGAGACGTACCTCGAGCGGATCGAGCGGCTCGACCCCGAGCTGAACGCGTACGTGACCGTGTGCGCGGAGGAGGCCGTCGCCGACGCGCGCTCGCCGCGGCCGGGGCCGTTCTCGGGCGTGCCGCTGCCGATCAAGGACCTCTCCGAGACCGCCGGGATCCGCACGACGTTCTCGTGCCGGGCCTTCGCCGACTACGTGCCCGAGCGCGACGTCGAGATCGTGCGGCGGCTGCGCGCCGCTGGCTTCGTGATCCTCGGCAAGACCAACACGCCGGAATTCGGCACGACGGCGGTGACCGAGTCGGCGCTCAACGGCGCCTGCCGCAACCCGTGGGACACGTCACGAACGCCCGGAGGCTCGAGCGGCGGGGCGGCCGCCGCCGTCGCAGCGGGTCTGGCGCCGCTCGCGCACGGTTCCGACGGCGGCGGCTCGATCCGGATCCCCGCCTCCTGCTGCGGACTCTTCGGGATCAAGCCGACGCGAGGCCGGATCTCGACCGCTCCGTACGGCGATCCGTACGGATTCAGCACCAACGCCCCGATGGCGCGCACCGTTGCCGACGCGGCGGCCTTTCTCGACGTCGTCGCCGGGCCGGAACCGGGAGACCAGTACGTCGCGCCACCGCCGGAGCGTCCGTTCGAGGCGGAGGTTGGCGCGCCGCCGGGCCGGCTGCGCGTCGCGCTCGCCGTCGATCCCCCTCACCCGACTCCGGTCGACCCGGTGTGCATCGCCGCCGCCCGGGATGCCGGCGCGCTGCTCGCCGAGCTCGGCCACGACGTGGAGGAAGTCGCCGCACCCTGGCAGAGCGACGAGCTGATCGCGCTCTTCAGCGTCGTGTGGCAGACCATTCCGGCGGTCTACCCAGTCCGTGACGCGGCACTGCTCGAGCCGATGAACGCCGCCTTCGCCGAGCGCGCGGCGGCGACGTCGAGCGAGGAGTACCTGCGCGCCGCCATGCAGCTCCAGCTCTACGGCCGTGCCTTCGCCTCCTTCTGTGCGGGCTACGACCTCGTCCTGACGCCGACGCTGGCCCGCCTGCCCGTGCCGGTGGGCTGGGCGCGTGAGCCGACCGATCCATGGGAGCAGTTCGCCCGCATGGTCGAGTTCACGCCCTTCACACCACCCGTCAACGTGGCCGGACTGCCGGCCGCCTCCGTGCCCCTCTTCTGGAGCGACGAAGGGCTCCCGATCGGAGCTCAGCTCATCGCGGCGGCAGGCGGGGAGGGGCTTCTCCTCCGCGTCGCGGCGCAGCTCGAGGAGGCGCGGCCCTGGGCCGATCGGATCCCGCCCGGCCGGTAGCATCCTCGAGACAATCGGGGAGCATTTTCGACACGGTTCAGGAGCAGCGAGTATCATCCCCGCCCGACGTCCCGAGGAGCACACCCTATGGTCGACCCGAACTTCGCCTACATCGATGCCGGCACCGGCAGCCTCCTGCTTCAGGCAATCGCCGGGGGTGTGGCCGCCGCAGCGGTGACCGCGAGGCTGTACTGGCGGCGTCTGCGCAGGTTCTTCCGCATCGACAAGCCCGAGGAGGAAGGCACGCCGAGCTGACCGCTCCGCCGCCGCAGGTGGAGCGAGTTTCTGCGGGCGCCGACCTCGAGCCGGGTTCCTTCCGCGACCCGGACAGCCGGATCGTCGTCTCGGACGGGCGCGTCCTGCGCCTGCTGTCCGAGCAGGGGCTCGCGGACTGGCGCGCCCTCTCCTCGTCGTCGCTCTTCGCGGAGCTCGTCGACGAGGGCAAGCTCGTCGCGACCCAGGAGGCGGAGGACGTCCCGGCGGTCCGCGGCGGGCTTCACGGCCCGGTCGCGGCCGCCCTCGAGCACGAGGTCGTCCCGTTCGTCTCGTATCCGTACGAGTGGACGTTCGGGATGCTCCGCGACGGCGCGCTCCTCCAGCTCGAGCTGGTCCGGCGCGCGATCGAGGCCGGGATGATGCTCAAGGACTCCTCGCCGTACAACGTCCAGTTCCGGGGGGCCAGGCCGGTGTTCGTGGACGTCGGGTCGTTCGAGCCGCTCCGCGAAGGCGAGCCCTGGGCCGGGTACCGCCAGTTCTGCACGCTCTTCCTCTACCCGCTCCTCCTCCAGGCCTGGAAGGACGTGCCCTTCCAGCCGTGGCTGCGCGGACGCATCGACGGGATCTCGCCGCAGGAGTGCCGGAACCTGATGTCGGCGCGCGACCTACTCCGGCGAGGCGTTCTCACGCACGTCGTCCTCCACAGCAAGCTCGAGCGGCGCTACGCGGACAGCACGCGCGACCTCAAGCGAGAGCTCAAGTCGGCCGGGTTCCGCAAGGAGCTGATCGTCGCCAACGTGAAGGGCCTCGAGCGGCTCGTCTCGCGCCTGCGCTGGGCACGCTCGCGGTCGGCGTGGTCGGGGTACGGCCTGACGACGACGTACTCCGCCGCGGACGCCGAGCGGAAGAAGCAGTACGTGGCGGAGGCGGTCGCCGCGGAGCGGCCGCGGCTCGTCTGGGATCTCGGCTGCAACGAGGGGCGTCACGCCCGAATCGCCGCCGAGACGGCCGACCACGTCGTGGCGATGGACGCCGACGCGGTCGTCGTCGACCGGCTCTACAACGAGCTCGGGCACGAGGGGACGACGAATGTCCTCCCCCTGGCCGTGAACATCGTCGATCCCTCGCCGGGGCTCGGCTGGCGCGGGCTGGAACGGCGCCCGCTGCCCGAGCGCGGCAGCCCGGACCTCACGCTCTGCCTGGCGCTGATCCACCATGTCTCGATCGGCGGCAACGTCCCCGTCGCCGAGTTCCTCGACTGGCTCCACGACCTCTCCACCGCGCTGGTGATCGAGTTCCCGACGCCGGAGGACCCGATGGTGCGGGGGCTGCTCGCCCGCAAGCGGCCCGGCGACCATCCCGACTACCGGCGGGAGTGGTTCGAGCGCTGCCTCTCGGAGCGGTTCGACGTCGTTCGGTCGGAGACGCTCTCCTCGGGGACACGGATTCTGTACCGTGCCCGGCCGCGAGCCTGACGGCACGCTCCGCGAGGCGCTGAGGAACGGCGTCCACCTCGCCGCCCTCTCCGCGCTGGCGCTCGCGCAGCCGCTGTTCGACATCCTCGGCCGCAACCCCACGTTCTTCGCGGTGCGCGGTTCCTCCAGCCTGGAGATCGTGCTGTTCGCCGTCGCGCTGACGCTGGTGCCGCCCGCGGCGCTCGTCCTGATCGAGCTCGCCGCCGGAGCCTTCAACCGCGCGCTCGCGCGGACGCTCCACCTGCTCTTCGTCGGAGGCCTGGTTGCGGTGCTCGCCCTCACCGTGCTGACGAAGACCGACGCGCTGCCGGGAGCCGCTGCGCTCGCGGCCGCGGCGGTGGTGGGAGCCGCGGCGGCGCTTGTCTACGTCCAGGCGAGGGCTGCGCGCTCGTTCCTCACGGTGCTCGCGCCCGTCCCCCTCGTCTTCCTGGCGCTCTTCCTGCTCGAGTCACCCGTGTCGAAGCTGGTTCGCGTGGACGCCCCGGAGGTGCGAGCCGCCACGGTGCAGGCGCGCACCCCCGTCGTGCTGATCGTGTTTGACGAGTTCAGCACGGTCTCTCTGATGAACCGCCGCCAGGGGATCGACGCCGGGCGCTACCCGAACTTCGCCGCGCTCGCGGGCGACTCGACGTGGTTCCGCAGCGCGGCGTCGGTGTACAGCCTCAGCGAGGTGGCCGTGCCTTCCGTCCTCACCGGGCGCCTGCCGAGCCCGGGCCGGATCCCAGTCTACGCCGACTACCCGAACAGCCTCTTCACCCTGCTCGGCGGGAGCTACAGGGTCCGGGCGATCGAGGCGCTCACCAGCTTGTGCCCGCCCGCTCTCTGCCGGGCCGCCCGCACGGCGCAATCGGAGGAGGCGCCGCAGACACAGGCGGTGTCCGGAGCCGTGCGCTCGCTCGCATCGGACGTCGGCATCGTCTACCTCCACCTGCTCGTGCCCGAGCCCTACGCGAGCCGGGTGCCTCCGATCAGCGACACGTGGGGCGACTTCGGCGACGCCGCAGGCGACAGCGACGAGCCCGTCGTACGGGGCGAGTCGGGGGAGATCCAGGCGTGCGGACGGAACACCTGCAATTTCACCAAGCTCATCTCCCCCGACCGGAAGCCGACGCTGTACTTCCTGCACTCGATGCTGCCGCACACCCCCTATGTCTACCTTCCCTCTGGGCAGCGGTACGTGGTAGATGCCCGCCTCCTTCGCGGACTCGACGACGGGATCTGGTCCGACGGGTGGGGGGCGCTCCAGAGCCAGCAGCGGTACCTGCTCCAACTCGGCTACACCGATCGCGCTCTCGGGCTCGTCCTCGACCGGCTGCGGTCGGCGGGGGTCTACGACCGTGCGCTCGTGATCGTGACCGCCGACCACGGCGTGAGCTTCGCCCTCGGCGAGTCGCGCCGCCGCCCGGCGCCGGGGAACCTCGACGACATCGCCTTCGTGCCCCTGTTCGTGAAGCTGCCCGACCAGAAGAAGGGGCGGATCGACGACTCCAACGTCAGCGCGATCGACATCGTCCCGACGATCGCCCGTGTCCTCCGGATCCCCGTGCCCTGGCGCGTCGACGGGCGTCCGCTGGTCGGACGCCGCCTGCAAGCGGGTGGCACGGTCACCATGCTCAGGGGCGACGGCAGCCGCGTCGGGACTCGGCTCTCGGCGCTGCGCGCGCAGCGTTCGCGCCGGCTCGCGCGCCAGGTGGGCGCCTTCGGCACGGGCTCGTTCGCGACGCTCTACCGGATCGGCCCCCACCGCGAGCTGCTCGGGCGCAACACCACGGAGCTGTCCGTCCGGCCGAGCGCGGCGATCGGCGTGGAGATCGACGGGCGGCCTCTCCTGGACGCCGTCGATCCCGCGTCGGTGCTCCTTCCCTCGTACCTCGAGGGCAGGCTCACCGGCACGATCGCGGGTCGGATGGACCTGGCGGTCGCGATCAACGGGAGGGTCGCGGCTGTCTCGAGGACGTTCAGGCAGGGCGGGCAGACGAGGTTCGCGGCGTTCGTCCCGGAGAACGCCCTGCGGGCGGGTCGCAACGCGGTCGACGTCTTCGCGGTTCGCGGGAAGGGACGGACGATCGTGCTCGAGCAGCTGCGGGGCAGCGACCTCAGCCTCACGCTGCGCGAGCGCGCTGGAGGCGCGGTGATCGAGTCGACGCAGGGAACGAGCATCCGAGTCCGGCCGGGCGTGCTGAGAGGAACCGTGCGGGTCTCGGCGCGAGGGGCTGCCTTCGCCTTCAGCGGCTTTGCGACCCACCTGCCGACCAGCCGCCCGGCCACCTCGCTGATCGTCTTCACAGACGACCGGGCCGTCTACGTGGCCCGGACGGCGAACATCAAGCCGCACCCCATCCTCGGCCAGCCCGCCCTCGGGAAGAGCGGCTTCGACTTCGAGCTGCCGCGCGCGCTCCTCCCCGCGGGCGGTAGCGACCATCGGGTGCGCGTGTTCGCGGTCCGCCGCGGCTTCGCGTCGGAGCTCCGCTACGTCGGGGCCTATCCGTGGGCGCGCGGGTAAAGAACTAGACGAGCCTTCGCTCGAGGTACGCCGCCAGCCGCGTCAGCGGGAACGAGATCACGAAGAACACGACCATCACCGCGGCGAAGATCTCGAACGCGTGGATCTCGCCGAGGCTCGTCAGCCGCTCGTTCTGGCGTTCGCCCGTTTCCAGCAGCTCCGCCGCGCCGATCACTTGCGCGATCGTCGTGTTCTGGAGGATGTTCACGAGCAGGCTCACGAACGGCGGCAGGAGCCGCCGAAGCGCCTGGGGAACGATCACGAACACGTGCCGGCCGAGCCAGCCGAAGCCGAGGGCGGCGGCGGCCTCGTGCTGCTCGCGCGGGATCGACTGCACGGCGCCGCGGGTCGCCTCGGCCACCTGCGCGCTGCCCCACAGCGTCAGCCCGATCGCCGCCGCGGTGAACGGGTCGAACTCGAACTGCCGGCCTAACGAGGGCAGCGCGAAGAAGACGATGAAGATGGTCACGAGAATCGGCAGCCCACGCCAGACCTCGATGTACAGGCGGATCACCGCCCGCGTCGGCAGGAAGCGGATCGTGAGCAGCGTCCCGAGCGTGATCCCGACGACCGCGCTTCCGACGAGGGAGATGGCGGCGATGCGGAAGGTCCCCTTCAGGCCCTCCTGCGCCATGTACCTGGCGACCGGCTCGACCCAGTCGGGCACCTAGTTGTCCTCCGGGAGCGCGAGCCGCGACTCGACGAGGCGGATCAGCGCGGAGAGCGTCCACACGACCGTCAGGTACGCGACCGCGAGGACGGTGAAGGTCTCGATCGTCTGGAGTGTCAGCGCGTTGATGTTCAGCGCCGTCGTCGTCAGCTCGGGGTAGCTGATCACGTACATCAGGGACGTGTTCTTGAGCACGCTGATGTACGTGTTGATCGAGGACGGAAGCGCGATCCGGCCCCCGATCGGCAGCGTGACGTTGAGGAACGTCCGCATCGGGCTGAAACCGAGCGCGAGCCCGGCTTCGCGGTAGCGCACCGGCACCGCCTCGAAGCCGGCCCGGAAGTTCTCGGTGTTGAACGCTCCGCCCCAGATCATCACTGCCAGCCAGGCGACGGTGAACGCGTCGAGCCGGATGTCGATCTGCGGGAGAGCGAAGTAGAGCATGAAGATCTGCACGAGGATCGGCGTGTTCCGGATCACCTCGACGTAGATCGCTGCGAGCTGGCTCACGACGGGCACGCGATGTGCGCGCGCCGCCCCGAGCACGAGCCCGATCACGAAGGCGCCGGCGATGCCGATGGCGGACGCCTCCAGCG
>JBOHAW010000173.1:0-2490 GCA_050697975.1 Gaiellaceae bacterium | reverse complement strand
TCCTGCACCAGTGCTTCATGGTCGGCACCTACGAGCCGTACGTCGCCGTGTGCCGCCGGCTCGCCGAGCACTCGCCGTGCGCCGGCGAGCGGCAGAAGTCGATCCTCGTCAACAGCGGCGCGGAGGCGATCGAGAACGCGGTCAAGATCGCCCGGGCCGCGACGGGGCGGCCGGGCGTCGTCGTCTTCGAGAACGGCTTCCACGGTCGCACGCTGCTGACGCTGTCGATGACGAGCAAGGTGCGGCCCTACAAGGCGGGCTTCGGCCCGTTTCCGGGCGAGGTCTACCGCGCGGCGGCCCCGTATCCGTATCGCGGGATCGACACCGAGGCGGCGATCGCCTCGCTCGAGCATCTCTTCAAGAGCGAGGTCGACGCGGAGTCGGTCTCGTGCGTCGTGCTCGAGACCGTCCAGGGCGAGGGTGGCTTCATCCCGATGCCGCTCGACTACCTGCCGCAGCTGGCCGAGATCTGCGAGCGGCACGGGATCCTCTACGTCGCCGACGAGGTGCAGTCCGGCGTCGGCCGCACCGGCCCGATGTGGGCGCTCGAGCACTACGAGGGCGTCGAGCCCGACCTGCTCGTCTCGGGCAAGTCGCTCGGCGGGGGGCTCCCGCTCGCGGCCGTGACCGGCCGCGCCGCGCTGATGGACGCGCCCGCGCCCGGCGGCCTCGGCGGGACGTTCGGGGGTAATCCGGTCGCCTGCGCGGCGGCGCTCGCCGTGCTCGACGAGGTCGCATCCGAGCCCTTCGGCCGCCGTTCCGGCGTGCTCGGCGAGCGGATCCGCGCGCGCCTGGACGCACTCGCCGCACGTGAGGCTCACATCGGCGACGTACGCGGGCTCGGTCCGATGCTCGCGATCGAGCTCGTCGAGGATCCTGCCGGCCGGGCCCCCGCCGGCGCGCTCGCCGCGGCGACCGTGGCCGAGGCGTTCGAGCGCGGCCTCCTGCTCCTCGCCTGCGGCCTGCACGGAAACGTCCTCCGCATTCTCGTTCCGCTCGTCGTGTCCGACGAGGATCTCGATCGCGGCCTCGATCTGCTGGAGGAGTCCCTTGGCGCAGCTGCAGCAGCCGCACCGGCCTAGCGCAGCTCCGAGGGTGGCAGCGCAGAGCGAGACGCCGGACGTGCGCGTCCGGGGGATGGTGAAGCGCTTCGGCCAGGTCGCCGCGGTGGACGGCGTCGACCTCGACGTGGGGCGCGGAGAGTTCTTCTCGCTGCTCGGCCCGTCCGGCTCCGGGAAGACGACGATGCTCCGCCTGATCGCGGGCTTCGAGCTTCCGGACGAGGGGTCGGTCGAGCTGCGCGGCGTGGACGTCAGCCGCCTGCCACCCTTCGCCCGCGACGTCAACACCGTCTTCCAGGATTACGCCCTGTTCCCGCACATGTCCGTGGCCCAGAACGTCGAGTACGGCCTCCGGATCAAGAAGGTGCCGAGGGGCGAGCGCCGGCGGAGGGTCGGCGACGCGCTCGAGATGGTGCGACTCGGGGAGCTGGGATCGCGGCGTCCGAGCCAGCTCTCGGGGGGGCAGCGTCAGCGCGTCGCGCTCGCGCGGGCGATCGTCAACCGGCCGCAGGTCCTGCTGCTCGACGAACCGCTCGGGGCGCTCGACCTCAAGCTCCGCGAGGAGATGCAGCTCGAGCTGAAGCGCATCCAGAGGGAGGTCGGCATCACCTTCCTGTACGTCACACACGACCAGGAGGAGGCGCTGACGATGAGCGACCGCCTCGCGGTCTTCAACCGGGGCCGGATCGAGCAGGTCGGCGCGCCGGCCGAGGTGTACGAGCGACCGGCCACCGAGTTCGTCGCCGGATTCGTCGGCGTCTCGAACGTGGTCGAGCGAGACGGCAGGCGATTCACGATCCGGCCGGAGAAGATCCGGATCCTCGCCGAGAGTGACGCCTGGGAGCCCGGAGCGCACGTCGAGGCCGGGCGGATCCGCGACGTGGTGTACGTCGGCATGCTGACCCGTTATGCCGTCGAGCTCGACGGCGGCGGCGCGCTGATGGTCGTCCGCCAGAACCTCGAGCGCACGTCGGCCGAGGCGCTCTCGGAGCAGGGCGGCCGCGTCATGCTCGAGTGGCGGCCCGAGCACACCTTCGCAATCGACAACCAGGGGGAGACGGAGGAGGAAGATGAGTAAGACGCGCAAGCGGTACGTCAGGTGGGCGATTCTCGCCATGCTGATCGGAGTGCTGTCGTTCCTGGCCGCGGGCTGCGGCGGCGACGACGACGAGGCGACCGGCGGCGCCACCACCACCGCCGCCGAGACCGAGGGCGAGGAGCCCGAGTCGGCCATGCTCCAGGAGATCGGCGCGGGCGAGGGCCGCGTCGACCTGATCGCCTGGGCCGGCTACGTCGAGGACGGGTCCACGGACCCGAAGGTCGACTGGGTGACGGGCTTCGAGGAGGAGACCGGCTGTCAGGTCAACGTCAAGATCGGCAATACATCGGACGAGATGGTCCAGCTCATGCGAACCGGCGACTACGACGC
>JBOHAW010000172.1:0-4043 GCA_050697975.1 Gaiellaceae bacterium | reverse complement strand
GACCTCGGTCACGTGCACGACGCGCGGGCGCAGCCGCCGCAGCACGCGCGTCAACTCGAGCGCGAGCCGCGGCGCCGAGGCGGGGCGGAGCGCGATCGTGCGCACGCCGAGCCGCCTGAAGGGAGCGAGCGCCGGGTCGTCCAGGTGGACGAGCACCGCCTCCTCCCCGAGACCTTCGGCGACCGCGGCCACGTAACGCTCGACGGCCCCGTAGGCGCGCAGGCCGTGCAGGAGCGCGATCATCCGGCCACCTCGTCGACGCCGTCCGCGAGCGCCCGCGCCGTCCGCTCCCACGTGAACGCCCGGGCGCGCTCGAGCCCGCGTGCGCGCAGCCTGTCGGCGAGCGTGCCATCCTCGAGCACCCGCGCCAGCATGTCGCCGAGCGCCCCCGCCGAGCGCGGCGGGCACAGCAGCCCGGCTTCGCCGACGATCTCCGGGATCGAGGTCACGCTCGTGGCGACGACCGGCGCGCCGCAGCCCATCGCCTCGAGCACCTGGAAGCCGAAGCCCTCGTACAGGCTCGTGTCCAGGAAAGCGGCCGCGCCGCGGTAGAGGCGGACGAGCTCCTGATCCGAGACGCGGCCGAGGTACTCGACGCCCTCGCCGCCAGGCCCGTGCAGGCCGCCTGCGACGAGCAGGCGGACGTCGCCGACGTGCGCCCGCGCGAGCGCGAAGGCGGCGAGCGCGGTCTCGTGGTCGTCGCGCGGATCGGGCGAGGCGATGTGGAAGACGTAGCGGCCCTCGCGGCCCTCGCCTGGCGTGAACTCCGGGTCGAGCCCCGGATAGAGGACGCGCGCCGGAACCGGAACGGCGTCGGCCGTCGCCTGCGAGCCGGTGAAGACGAGCGCCGCCCTGCGCAGGCTCCGCCGCCAGATCGCCTGCGTGACGAGGTCGCTCCCGCGCTGGTACGACCCGGCGCGGGCGATCCGGTTCTGCCGGATCCGGTACGTCGGCGGCTCGAACAGCCACACCAGGTAGCGCCCCCCGCTCGCGAGCGGCAGGCGCTCCGTCCACGTCAGCACCGCGTCGAGCCCGTGCCGGCGTACGGCTCGCGGCAGCCCGCGCTGCTCCCACGCGAGGGCCCGGTGCTCCGTGACGGCGACGCTCCCGGGCAGCTCCTCCGGGTGGCGCGTGAACACGACGAGCTCGTGCCGGCCGAGCGCGCTCAGCGCCTCGACCGTGCGACGCTGGACGCGGGCGATTCCCTTGCCCTCGGGCACGACGGAGGTCGCGTCAATCCCGAGGCGCACGGCGTTCCTTCAGCCGCGCCACGACCGGCCGCGGCAGCAGCGACTTGCCGAGCAGCGACAGCGCCCGCGCCGACGGCCGCCGTGGCAGCGACCGGAGCAGGTAGCGGCGCGCCGCTCCGAGCTCGAGCGCGTCGTAGAAGTACTCGCCGGCCGCCTGGTAGGCGCTCGCCCGGCCCTCCCGCTCGCCCGGCGGGAAGAACTCGTCCGCGATCCGCACGTAGTCGCGCGCCTTGCGCAGCGGCGCCCCGGCCGACTTCGACTCCGGGTGCACGCGGTAGGTGGCGAGCGTCTCGGGAATCCGCCGGACGAGCGACGGCGGGAGGTCGAGCACCCACTCGAAATCGAAGAAGTAGTAGGCCCGCTCGTTGAACGGCCGCAGCGCTCGCCGGCGGAAGAGCGAGCCCGGCTGGACGACGTGGTTCGAGCAGGTACGCAGCATCTCCGCCACGTCGAACGGCCGCGCGTGGAGGGTGAAGATCGCGGCGCCGTGCTCGTCCACGAACTCGGCGTCGCCGTAGACGAGCAGCAGCTCCGGATCGCGCTCGAGCTCCTCGACCGCGCGGGCGATCGCTCCGGGGAGGAGCGTGTCGTCGGAGTTGACCCAGCCGAGGATCTCGCCGGTCGCCCGCTCGAAGGCGCGGTTGAGCGCCGCCGGCTGGCCGCCGTCGGGGCCGCTCGTCCACCAGGCGAGCCGGTCCTGGTAGCGGCGGATGATCTCCACGCTGCCGTCGCTCGAGCCGCCGTCGACGACCGCGTACTCGAGGCTCGGGTAGACCTGGTCGAGCACCGATCGGATCGTCTCCTCGAGGTACTCCCCCTGGTTGAACGACGGCGTGACAATGGTCACAGTCGTGCTCAGGCGGCCAGCAACTCCTCGTAGAGCGCGACGTAGCGCTTGAGCTGGAGGTCGATCGGAAACTCCTCCTCGGCCACTGCGCGGCAGCGGCGCCCGACCCGCTCGAGCAGCTCGTCGTCGGACAGGAGCGTCTCCAGGCCGTGCGCGAGCCCCTCGAGGTCGCCGAACGGCGCGCAGTAGCCCGTCTCCATGTGCCGGACGACGTCGGTCACCCCGCCGCGGTCGAAGGAGACGCACGGCGTGCCGCAGGCGATGCTCTCGGGCGCCGTCTGCGTGAGCACGTCGGCGAGCGTCGGCACGGCGAAGACGTCGGCGGCGCGGTACGCGTCGGCGAGCACGGCCTCGTCCGAGACCTGGCCGAGGTAGCGCGTCTCGATCCCGCGCGCGACCGTTCCGCTGCCCGCGACGAGCAGGAGGGGCGGCTGCTCGAGCCGGCGCAGCGCCTCGGCGAGCAGGTGGAGACCCTTCCGGCGCTCGTTGATGTTCGCGGCGGCGAAGAAGACGATCCGCCGGTCGAGCGGCAGCCCGAGCCGGCGCCGCGCCTCGTCCTGCGGGCCGGGTCGGAAGACGCCGGTGTCGATGCCGGTCGGGATGAACCGCACCGGGAAGCGCCCGAGCAGAGGGCTTGCGCGGACGAGCTCGGCCATCCAGCGCGAGGGCACGACGAGCGTCAGCTTCGACTGCGCGTAGACGGAGTCCTTGAGCTTCCACAGGAGCGAGGTCGTATCTCGCCGCAGCCGCGGATACTCCCCGAGGTACGGGCAGTCCCCGCAGCCGTGCCGCCAGCGCTCGCAGTCGAGCGAGTAGGCGACGTGGCCGGTCATGCCCCACTGGTCGTGCAGCTGCCAGACGACCGGGCGCCCACGGCTCACGAGCGGGAGCGCCGTGAACCCGAAGTAGCTGCCGTGGAGGTTGTGCAGCTGGACGACGTCGGCGGAGCGGAACCAGACGTCCCACAGGACGCCGAACGAGGACGGGTAGAAGACGTACTGCAGGCTGAGCAGGTCGAGCAGCTCGCCGGAGGCGCGGTCGAGCGCGCGCCAGCCGAGGTTTCGCTTCAGCGGCCGGATGTCGCCGTCGCGCGTGACCTTGCGCCCCACCAGCATGCGCGAGCTGTGGCCGAGGCCGTTCAGCCCGCGATGGAGCTTGTACGCGGCGCGGCCGGCCCCGCCGGCGGCGTCGGACTCGCTGATGTGCAGGACGTTCAGGGCCACGGGCGACTCTCTAGCATAGGTTCGCGGTGCCGCCCCTGACCCGCGAGCCGATCGCCGTCCGCGACGGCATCCCGCGCTTCGTCGACGACCTCGACTACGCCGAGAGCTTCGGCGAGCAGTGGAACCGGTACCGGCGCGTGCAGCTCGACTCGCAGACGGGTCGGCCCCTGAGCCGGGCGCGCTTCTTCGACGGGACCGGCTGGACGGCGGCCGAGCTGGCCGGGGAGCGCGTGCTCGAGGTCGGCTGCGGCGCCGGCCGCTTCACCGAGATCCTGCTCGAGACGGGCGCGGAGGTCTGGGCGGTGGACGCGAGCTCGGCCGTCGACGCCTGCCGGCGGACGGTCGGCGATCATCCGCGCCTCCATCTGCTCCAGGCCGACCTGCACGCGCTGCCGTTCGCGCCCGGCGCCTTCGATCGCGTCTTCTGCTACGGCGTCCTCCAGCACACGCCCGAGCCGGCCGCGGCGTTCCGCGCGCTCGTCGACCAGTTGCGCCCCGGAGGCCGGCTCGCGGCAGACGTCTACCGCAAGTCCGAGTACGTCGACCGCTGGTCGGCGAAGACGCTCTGGCGGCCCGTGACGACCCGGCTGCCGCGGCGCTGGCTGCGCCGCGCGGCCGAGTGGTACGTGCCGCGCTGGCTGCCGCTCGACACGCGCCTGGCCCGCACGCCGAAGGTCGGCCGCTTCCTCGTCGCCCTCGTCCCCTGCTGGAACTACACCGGCC
>JBOHAW010000171.1:0-3534 GCA_050697975.1 Gaiellaceae bacterium | reverse complement strand
GTGACGAGCAGCGCCTCGGTTATGAGGAGCTCCTGGCCGCGGCCCGAGAGGGCTTCGACACGGGCACCGACTACACGGTCGCCGTCGTGGAGGAGTTCGCGCTCCTCGACCCGCTGACGCTCGGCCTCGTCAACCGCTTCGAAGAGGTGCAGTCGGCGGCGCAGGGTACGCCCCTCGAGCCGCATCTCGTCGGCGAGCTGATCGCGTCCGAGGTGGAGATCAAGACCGGCCGCTGCGAGGACTTCGAGGAGGCCTCCGCGCGCCTGGGCGAACGGCGTGAGCAGCTCTTTCACCTCGCGGCCGGCCTCCAGATCGACCTCGCCGCCACCGGCACCCATCCGTGGAGCCCGTGGCAGGAGCAGCGCATCATCGACACGCCGCACTACCGCCGGAACGACGAGCTCCTGCGCTACGTGGTGTGGCGCAACAACACGTTCGGCCTCCACGTGCACGTGGGCATCCGCGGCGCCGACCGGGCGATTCGCGTCTGCGATGCGCTGCGGGTCCACCTGCCGACGCTGCTCGCGCTCTCGGCCAGCTCGCCCTTCGTCGAGAACGTCGACTCCGGCCTCCATTCCGCGCGCACCGAGATCTTCACGCGCATGTTCCCGCGCTGCGGCGTCCCCGACGCCTACGGGAGCTGGGACGAGTTCGAGCGCTACGTGCGCTTCCTCTACCGCACCGGCTCGATCACCGAGCACACGCAGCTCTGGTGGAGCGTCCGCCCCCACCTGGCCTTCCCGACCGTGGAGATCCGGATCTGCGACGCCCAGCCCGACCTCGGCGAGTCACGCTCGCTCGCCGCACTCGCGTACGCGCTCACGGTCCGGCTGGCGCAGGCGATCGACGACGGGGAGGACGTGCTGCTGCCGCCCCACCGGCTGGTCGAGGAGAACTTCTGGCGCGCGATCAGGTACGGCCTGTCCGGCGAGCTGATCGATCTCGCGAGCGGGGAGGTCCTCGCTGCCCGGACGACGATCGAGCGCCTGATCGAGTGGGTGCTGCCCGCGGCCGAGGAGATCGGGGCCGCGCCCTATCTCGCGGTGCCGGCCGTGAATGCGGCGGAGCGCCAGATCGCGCGCTTCGCCGAGGGCGCGTCGCTGGAGGAGATCTACGCCGAGCAGGTCCGGCCCAAGGAGCCCGTCGGTGGGTGACTCGGGCATCTGGACGCCCCAGGGCGGCAGCGCCGACCCCGGGCGCGAGGAACAGCGCGCGCCCGACCCCGAGCCGGAGGCGATGACACCCGAGCAGCTCGCGGAGCAGATCAAGCGGCTCAAGGTCTCGGACGTCCTGCTCTCGACGCTCTCGACCGTGGCGCAGCTCGCCTACGCGAAGCTGGAGCCGTCGAGCCGCGATCTCGAGCAGGCGAGGCTCGCGATCGAGGCGCTGCGCACGCTCGTGCCCGTGCTGGAGGGCGCCGTCCCCGAGGAGGCGATCCGGGACTTCAAACAGGTCGTCTCCAACCTGCAGCTCGCGTACGCCTCGGCCGCCTCCGAGGGGCCACCGGCTGCTGACGCCTGACCCCGGCGCTTGTGATACAAAACTCGCCGCGCCGGGGCCGTTCCCGGCTCGACTTTGTGACGGGGGGCCGGAGATGGAGTTCTTCAACGATCACGCCGTCGCCTTCGCGCTTCTTTGCTCCGGCGTCGCGATCGGCTTCGGCATCGGGCTGACCGTCTGGCTCCTCGGCCGCCCCGCCGGGAGCGAGCGGATGCAGGAGATCGGCAAGGCGATCCAGGAAGGCGCCGACGCCTACCTCCGCCGCCAGTACATCACCATCGCCGGCGTAGCCGTCGCCCCGTTCCTGCTGATCGGGTTCTACAACGAGCTCGGCTGGGGGACGGCGATCGGCTTCCTGGTCGGCGCGATCCTCTCCGCCGCCGCCGGCTTCATCGGCATGAACGTCGCCGTGCGCTCGAACATGCGCACCGCCGAGGCGGCCAAGTCCGGCCTCAAGCCCGCGCTCAACGTCGCGTTCCGCGCCGGCTCGGTCACCGGGCTGCTGGTCGTCGGCCTCGGTCTGCTCGGCGTCGCCGGCTACTACGGGATCCTCACGAGCTTTCTCGACAACTCGCCCGAGTCGGCGATCGACGATCTCGTCGGGCTCGCCTTCGGCGGCTCGCTCATCTCCGTCTTCGCCCGCCTCGGCGGCGGCATCTACACGAAGGCCGCCGACGTCGGCGCCGACCTCGTGGGCAAGATCGAGGCCGGCATCCCCGAGGACGACCCGCGCAACCCGGCGGTGATCGCTGACAACGTGGGCGACAACGTCGGCGACTGCGCCGGCATGGCCGCCGACCTCTTCGAGACCTACGCCGTCACCGCCGTCGCCGTGATGCTGCTCGGAACCGCGTTCCCGGGCCTCGAGCTGTACCCGCTCGCGATCGGCGGCATCTCCATTCTGGCGTCGGTGATCGGCATCTACTTCGCCCGCGTCGGCCGCGGCGGCTCGATCATGAACGCGCTCTACAAGGCGGTCCTCGTCGCCACCGTGCTCTCCGCCGTCGGGTTCATCCCGGTCACGCTCGGCTTCGACTCCGACACCTTCAGCTTCGGCGACCTCTACGCCTCGGCCATCGTCGGCCTGGTCGTCACCTTCCTCCTCGTCGCGATCACCGAGTACTACACGGGCACCCGCTGGGGTCCGGTGAAGTCGATCTCCCGGTCGTCGCAGACCGGACATGCGACGAACATCATCGAAGGGCTCGCGGTCGGGATGCAGGCCACGGCCGCGCCCGTGATCGTGATCGCCGCCGGCATCCTCGTCGCCTACAAGGTTGCCGGCCTCTACGGGATCGGCGTCGCCGTGATGGCGCAGCTCTCGATGACCGGCCTGATCGTGGCGCTCGACGCGTACGGCCCCGTCACCGACAACGCGGGCGGCATCGCCGAGATGGCCAACCTGGACGAGTCCGTTCGCGCGATCACCGATCCGCTGGACGCCGTCGGCAACACGACGAAGGCCGTGACGAAGGGCTACGCGATCGGCTCGGCTGCACTCGCCGCGCTCGTGCTCTTCGACAGCTACACGACCGGGCTCGGCGACGAGGGGCTCGCCACGACGTTCGAGCTCAACGACGCCTGGGTGATCGCCGGGCTCTTCATCGGCGGCCTGATGCCGTTCCTGTTCGCCTCGCTGGCGATGCAGGCGGTCGGGCGCGTCGGCGGCCTGGTCGTGACCGAGGTGCGCCGGCAGTTCCGGGAGATCCCCGGCATCCTCGAGGGCACCGGACGCCCCGACTACAGCCGCGCCGTCGGCATCGTCACCAGCTCGGCGATCAAGCGCATGCTCGCGCCCGCCCTCATCCCGGTCGCGACCCCGATCATCGTCGGGATCATCAGCCCGGAGATGCTCGGCGGCCTCCTGATCGGCACGATCGTCACCGGCCTCTTCCTCGCGATCGCGATGACCTCGGGCGGCGGCGCCTGGGACAACGCGAAGAAGCTGATCGAGGACGGCGCCTTCGGCGGCAAAGGGTCCGAGGCCCATGCCGCGGCGGTCACCGGAGACACCGTCGGCGATCCCTACAAGGA
>JBOHAW010000170.1:0-7365 GCA_050697975.1 Gaiellaceae bacterium | reverse complement strand
GTCGTAGCCCGCGCCCGCGGCTCGGGCGGCGGGCGCTCGCTGATCCTGAATGCCCACCTCGATACGGTCGCCCTCGGCGGCATGGCCGACGCCCTCGCGCCACGGGTCACCGGCACCCGCCTCTACGGCCGCGGCGCCTATGACATGAAGGGCAGCCTCGCGGCGATCATGCTCACCGCCGCCGAGGCCGTCCAGCGCCGTCTCGCCGGCGACCTGATCGTCACCGCCGTCGCCGACGAGGAGGCCGAGAGCATCGGCACGGCGGCGATCGCAGGCACGATCCGCGCGGACGCGGCGATCGTCGCCGAGCCGACCGAGCTCCGGCTCGCCGTCGCGCACAAGGGCTTCGTCTGGCTCGAGGTCGAGACCCACGGCCGCGCGGCGCACGGGTCGCGCTACGAGCTCGGCGTCGACGCGATCGCGTTGATGGGCCATGTCCTGGTCGGGCTCAGCGCCCTCGACGAGCGGTTGCGCGCCGGCAGCGATCCGCACCCGCTCCTGGGCGGCGCGTCGCTGCACGCGTCGCTGATCGAGGGCGGGCAGGAGCTGTCGACGTATCCGGAGCGCTGCCTCCTCAAGCTCGAGCGGCGCACGCTGCCCGGCGAGACGGCGGAGATCGTCGAGGAGCAGGTGGCCGATCTGGTCGCCGCGGTCGGTGGCTCGCTCAAGCGTCTGCTCGTCCGCGAGCCGCTCGAGACGAGCCGCGAGGAGCCGATCGTCGAGCTGCTGCTCTCGAACGCCGCCGCCGTTCTCGGCGAGCCGCCCCCGGTCGTGGGCGTTCCCTTCTGGACCGACGCCGCGCTGCTGTCGGCAGCCGGCATCCCGACCGTCGTCTTCGGCCCCGGCGGCGCCGGGGCGCACGCCGACGTCGAGTGGGTCGACCTCGGCGACGTCGCGCGCACGGCCGAGGTGTTGCTGGCGACGGCGACCGAGTTCTGCGCCTAGCGGAGCGTCACTCGAAGGCGCGCCGCCTCCGCCGCCGCTCCGCGGAGGTCCTCGTCGCCGACCTTCGTCCGGAGCTCGAGCAGATGGGCGTCGAGGCGAGTGCCCTCGACCTTGTCGAGCGTGTGCGCGATTCGATCCCGGATCCATTCGAGCGTGACGAGGTCGCCGATGACGCCTCCGGCGTCGTCGGCGGCCGCGTCGACTATGAGCTGATGCACCCAGAGCTCGAAGCGGGCGCGGTCGATCTCCGCGGGAGGCCGGTGGCGCAGCTGGAGATCGAGGCCGGCTTGAGCGGCGTCGATGGCCGCATCGCGGGCTCTCGCCGGCTCGCGGGCATCGACCGCTCGGACGAGCACCTCGAGCGCGCGGCTCGTCTGGGGTGCCAGCCTCGGGGGCACCTCGCCCGCCTGGAAGGTCGTCCAGGCTCGGGTCATTCTCCGGACCGCGGCGGAGGCTGCGTTCCAGTCCTCGGATCGGGCCTGGTCGAAGACGTCGTTCGCGCCGGCCACCAGGGTCTCGAGCGCGGCCGGAGGAGGGCCTGGGAGCGCGTCGGCGGGTACGGCGAGCGCCATCGCCTCGACATCGCCTCCGCCGCTCGTGAAGAACTCGCCGTAGCCGGGGGCGAAGGTCTTGTCCTCGCGCATCCCGTCCGCGTGGAGCTCTGCGGCGACGATCGCTCCCTCGACAGGACCGTGCGGTCCGGTCACGGTCCTGCCGACGGTCTTGATCCTGACTTCCTCGAAGACCAGGCCGGGGATGTTCTCGGGTCGGTACACGTCGCCGACCTGCGGGTCGGCGGGCATGATCATCGCGGCAGGGCCGTCGGTGCCGGCGAACCAGGTGCCCGCCGTGTCGGCGACGACGCCGTCCTCGTAGTTGAACACGTCCTCACCGAAGTACCAGACGGATCCGTCGTCGGCCTGCGCGTAGTAGTCGAGCGCGACTTCCTCGATGCGCCCGTCGAGATACGCGACGTACTGGGAGACGAGCGTCTCGACGTGCCGCCCGTCGGGCCACTCGAAGATCCGCGTCCCCGGGAGAAGCGTGGTCTCGGTCTTGAAGGGCTTACCGTCGACCTTGCCCGAGAGGATGGCCGATGGCAGATCGACGATCGGGAACAGCGGGTTCGTGATCCCGGTCGGGTTCGAGAACGCCGGCATGGCGAGATCGATCCGGTCCTGCTCCGGCGCCAGCGGGAACCCGTCCAGGTTGGCCGCGGCGAGCTGGGCCGCCGTCGCCTGCGGGATCCTCGTCGCGCCCGAGCGTGAGTCGGAGCCGCTTCGACCGAGGGTCGCGTAGGCCACGAGTACCGCTGCCGCGGCGATCACCAGCGCGGCGCCGGCGAGTATCGATCTGCGAGGCATCCGAGGGCACCGTAGGCGACCCAGATGAGACGGCCGTGAGCAGCCCTGCCGAGCTCCTAGGGACGGCGCTCGGAACCGTGGAAGATCTTCATCGGCAGGCCGGCCAGCTGCTCGCCGCCGTCCGGGGTGACGAGCCAGGTGTCCTGCATGTAGAGGCACGCGTGCCCGTCCTCGGAGATCGCGTGCGGGTGCATCGAGAAGACCATGTTCGCATCGAGCTCGGTCTCGACGCCCTCGCCGATCTTCGGGAACTCGATCATCGTCATGCCGATCGAGTGGCCGGTGACGTGGCCGAGGCGGTAGCCGCGGTCGAGGAACCCCTTCGAGACGGCTCGGTGCACGTCGTGCGCCGTCGCGCCCGGGCGCATCACGTCGCGGGCCGCCGCGACGTATTCCTCGTACGCCTCGAGCATCCGCCGCGTGTCGTCGCTCGGCTCTCCGGCCGTGATCGCACGCGAGATCTCGACCCAGTGGCCGCCCGGCCCGGCGATCTCGAGCGAGGGCAGGACGAGGTCGCTCGCCTCGATGCGCCGGTCGTTCCGCGCGACGGCGAACTCGGGCTCGGCCGAGCCGTTCGGCCCGACCAGCACCATGTCCATCGTCAGCCGGCCGCACCCTTCCTCGACGAAGTAGCGCTCGCACGGCGCGAGCATCTCGGCGGCCGTCCGGCCCGGCGCGTACGCCTCGAGGAACGTCCAGAACCCGGCCTCGTTGATGCGGACGCTGTCGCGCACCGACTCGAGCTCGGCGTCGCTCTTGACGGCCCGGGCGAGATCGAACTCCTCGTCGAACGGGATCAGTCCGTAGTCGCCGCCCTTGAGCGCGCGGTAGTCGCGCACGGTCATCACGTAGTCGAGCCCGTACACGCCGACGCGCGCCCAGCGCTCCGCCCGGATGCGGTCGCGCAGCCACTCGCCGGGGGTGTCGACGAAGACCTGGTCGTCGATCAGGCTCGTACGGTGCTCGCCGACGTAGCGAGCCTCGCTCGGGAAGACGATCGACGGCTCCCCTTCGACCGGCAGGAGCACGTACGCGTAGCGGTGGACGATCACGAAGCCGGAGAGGTACGCGACCGCGCCTTCGAAGCCCGTGTACTCGCTGCCGGCGACGATCAGCGCGTCGAGGCCGCTCTCCTCGAGCGCCGCCCGGACGTTCGCATAGCGCCGCTCGACCTCGTGGCTCAGAGCCACGAGCGCTCCATCCCCTTGATCAGCGCGACGACCGCCTCGTTCAGCGGCGTCGGCACTCCGTGCTCGCCGCCGAAGCGGACGATGCCGCCGTTCAGGTAGTCGACCTCGGTCGTCCGCCTCGCCTCCACGTCCTGGAGCATGCTCGCCTTGTGGTCGTAGGCGACGTCCGGCTTCGCCGCGTGGTCGATCAACTCCTCCGGATCGGCGTCGAGCTCGATCCCCTGGGCGGCGGCGACGGCCTTCCCCTCGCCGACGAGGCCGCTCACGAACCGGCGGAGCGGCGGATCCTCGCACACGCGGCCGTGGGTCAGCCCGGTCAGCGCGCCGACCGGGTTCGTGGCGGCGTTGAAGATCACCTTGCGCCACTGGGCGCCGCGCGCGTCCGGCAGAGCCTGCGTCGGCATCCCGGCGCGGGTGCACGCGTCGGCCAGGCGCTCGACCTCGTCCATCGCGGCGGGCCGGGGCTCGAACGGCCCGAGTGCCGTCTCGCCGCGCACGTCCCACTGGACATGGCCGGGCTCGACGATCCGGCCCGCCGGGAAGGTCGTCCCGCGGATCACGCGCTCGACGTGCTCCGCGATCGCCTCTTCGTTCCCGACGCCGTTCTGGACGGAGCAGACGGCGCCGGCGGCGAACGCGTGCGCCGTCGCCGTCATGGCCGCGTCGGTGTGCATGCTCTTCGTGGCCACGATCCCGAAGTCGCACGCAGGCAGGTCGGCGGCGTCCCCGGTCGCGCGCAGGCGGCCGACGAGCTCCCCGGCGCCCGACAGCCGCAGGCCCCGCTCGTTGATCGCCCGCACGTGCTCCGCGTCGAGGTCGTACGCCCAGACCTCGACGTCGTCGAGCTGCGCGAGGTGCGCCGCGAACAGCGACCCCACCGCCCCACACCCCACCACGCAAATTCTCACCCGCCAACCCTAGAGGGACGGCGCGCGCGGAGCCCGAGCTCCCGCCCGCCGGTGATCCCCGACGGCCGCAGGACGAGCATCAGCGCCATCAGCGCCCCGACGGTGACGAGGCGCGTGCCCGTGGGCAGGTCGAGGCGGAGGCCGACGTCGATGCCGTCCTCGGCCTGGCCGAGGAACGAGTCGAGCCCGCTCACGAAGAGCGCGCCGATCACGGCGCCCCACAGGCTCGTCACGCCGCCGACGACGAGCATCGCGAGGCTGACGAACGTCAGCTCGAGGTAGACCTGCTCGGTCGTCAGCCCGCCGAACAGGTGCACGAGCAGCCCGCCCGCGAAGCCCGAGAGCGCACCCGAGAGCACGAAAGCCCACAGACGCTGCCGGTGGACGTTCACGCCGACGGCCTGCGCGGCGGCCGGGTCCTCGCGCGTCGCCCGCAGCAGCCGCCCCGGGCGGCTGCGCTGGTAGGCGAAGGCGATCGCGATCACGACGAGCGCGCCGAGCGTCGCCTGCAGCGCATCGGTCGTCTCCGGCACGAGCGAGAGGACGCCGGGGCCGGGCCCGATCTTCGTCCAGTAGCGCAGGACGTTGTGCGTGATCTCGAGCACGGCAAAGGTGGCGATCCCGGCTGCGAGCCCCGACAGGCGCATCAGCGGCAGACCCACGAGGAGGGCGAACGCGCCGCCGAGCGCCGCCGCGAGCACGAGCGAGCCGACGCTCCCGACGGAGTTGTCCCGCAGGAACGGGAAGACGTCGGGCAGGATGCCCGGCTTGACGTCGCCCGGGATCGACATCACCCCGGCCGCGAACGCGCCGACGGCGACGAAGCTGACGTGCCCGAACGAGAGCACGCCCGAGTTCCCGACGAAGACGTAGAGCGCGACGACGATCGCGACGGCGACGAGCGCGTTCAGGAAGTAGATCTCGGTCGAGCGCGCGACGAGGGTGCCGCCGATGCCGACGGCGACGACGAGGAGCGCCGGGCAGAGCAGCTGCAGAATCGGGCCCAGGCGTCTCATACGCGGTCGACGACCGAGGCGCGGCCGCGGGCGAAGAGCCCGGCCGGCCGCAGGAGGAGGACGAGGATCACGAGGGCGAACTCGACCGACGGCAGGTAGACGCTCGTGTCGGTGGGCAGGACGCCTCCGAGCAGCCCGGTCGTGAAGCCGATCGCGAACCCCCCGAGCGTCGCCGTGCCGAGGCGGTCGATGCCGCCGACGACGACGCCGACGAGCACGATGATCGTGTCTCTCAGCGCGAAGTCGGGCGTCACGAACGGGTTCTGCACGGTCATGAGCACTGCGACGGCGGCGGCCAGCACGCCCGAGAGAAGCACGGCGAAGCCGATGACGGCATTCGCCCGCACCCCGAGCAGCCGAGCCGTCTCGAAGTCCGCCGCCGCCGCGCGCGTGTGCAGGCCGATGCTCGTGCGCGCGAGCAGCAGGGCCAGCCCGCCGAGGGCGACGAGCGCGACGGCGATCGCGACGAGCGTGACCTTGCGGACGTCGACGCCCGCGATGCTGATCGCCTGGTTGAGCGGCGCGACCGAGGACGCCGGCTTGCCGAGGGCGCCGAACTTCAGCAGCGCGATGCTCTGCAGCAGGAAGGCGACCGCGAAGGTGGTCACGAGCATCACCGCCGGCGACTGGGTTCTGAGCGGACGGAAGACGGCCCGCTCCATCGCCAGCGAGAGCGCGATGACGACGCCGAAGCAGGCGAGGACGCTGAGCGCGACTGGCCAGTGCGACGTCAGTGCGAGCGTATAGGCGCCGGCCATGATCAGCTGGCCGTAGGCGAAGTTGACGAGGCGGAGGATGCCGAAGACGAGGCCGATGCCGACGGCCATGAGCGCGTAGACGGAGCCGAGCCCGATCGCGTCCACGACGGTCTGCGCATCCAGGACGGCGATGAGGCCGGAGACGCTCACGCGGCGAAGTAGGCGGCGATCATGCGCTCGGTGTCGCCGGCGTCGGCTGGCGTCAGGGTCGCCCGCACGTGTCCGTTCGACATCACGTAGGTGCGGTCGGCGAAGGCGACCGTCCGCTGCGCCCGCTGCTCGACGAGCAGGACGGACAGGCCCCGCTCGCGGATGGCGGCCAGCGCGCCGAAGACGACCTCGACGAGCGACGGCGCGAGCCCGAGCGACGGCTCGTCGAGCAGCAGCACGTCCGGCCCGGCGACGAGGGCTCGCGCGATCGCCAGCTGCTGCTGCTGGCCGCCGGAGAGCGCCCCGGCGGGCCTGCGCAGGAACTCCCGCACGATCGGGAACAGCTCGAGTGTCGCGTCAAGATCTTCCTCCCTGCCGGCCCGCGACCTCCGTCCGGCCAGCCCGAGGCGCAGGTTCTCCTCGACGGTCAGGCCGGCGAAGATGCGCCTGCCCTCGGGTACGAGCGCGAGCCCGGAGCGCGCGATCGCCTCGGGCGGCCGGCCGCGGAGCGACCGGCCGGCGAGCCTGACGTCCCCCGCGCGCACCGGGACAGCGCCCATGATCGCGTGCAGGGTCGTCGACTTGCCTGCGCCGTTCGGGCCGATCAACCCCACGATCTCCCCCCGGCCGAGCTCGAGATCGAGCCCGCGCACGGCTGCGACCGGGCCGTACCGGACCTCGAGCCCCTCGACCGCGAGCACCGGCGTGCTCATCCCTCGTCGCGTGCGGCGCTCTCGCCGAGGTAGGCGGCGGTGACGTCGAGGTTCGAGCGGACCTCGGCAGGGCTGCCCTCGGCGAGCGTCCGGCCCTGGTCGAGCACGTGGATCCGGTCGCACACCTCCATGATCAGCGCCATGTTGTGGTCGATCAGGAGCACGCCCGCGCCGTGCCCGTCCCGGACGGCCCGGATCACGGCAGCGAACTCGGGCACCTCGGCCTCGGGCAGACCGGCGGCGGGCTCGTCCATGAGCACGAAGCTCGGCTCCGTGGCGAGCGCGCGGGCGACGCCGAGGCGGCGCTCGTCGCCGTGGGCG
>JBOHAW010000169.1:0-4854 GCA_050697975.1 Gaiellaceae bacterium | reverse complement strand
GCGCCGTCCCCGGTCCTCCCGTCGGCGGCGGTCGCGCCGCGGTGTCGGACGCCCGCCAGGCCTTCGAGCAGCGCGTCGACGATCTCGCGCGAGGCGCGGCCGGCGGGCTCGGCAACGAAGCCGATGCCGCAGGCGTCGCGCTCGGCGGCGGGGTCGTAAAGCGTTGCTCGGGTCGGCATGATCGTCGACCGCCCTTTCGGGTCGAAGGCGAACTCGTCAGGTTCCCGCCTCTTCGATTCAGCTAGCCGGCGGCGGCGGGAGTGGGAGAACGCCGGCTAGCGCAGACGGCTGCGCGCAATAAAGAGGAAGACGAACGACCTGGTGAGCGCGCGAGCCATGGAGATTTCGAGAGTAGGGACGGCATCGGATGGCGTCAAGGTCCAGACCTGCTGGCGCACCCGGCCGGCGAGCGCCGACAATCCCCTCGTGACCGAACCTGCACGATCCACGGAGCGGGAGAGGGCGCGCGCCGACGCTCCCCTGCGCCGCGACGTCCGCCTGCTGGGCGACACCCTCGGCCGCGTGCTGGTGGAGCAGGAGGGCGAGGACCTGCTCGTGGAGGAAGAGCAGATCCGGCAGCTCGCTCGCGACGCGCGGGCGACCGGGAGCCGGGCGCGGCGGGCCGAGCTCCGCGAGGCCGTCGGCCGACTCGACCCCGAGCGCCAGGCCGACGTCCTCCGAGCGTTCGGGCTCTACTTCCAGCTCGCCAACATCGCCGAGCAGCACCATCGTCTGCGCCGCCGGCGCCAGTACGAGCACGAGCAGCGGATGCCGCGCGAGTCGCTCGTGGAGGCGTTCGCCCGCCTCGGGGAGGCGGGGGTCGGCCGGATGGAGCTGTTCGAGGCCGCGCGCCGACTCTCGCTCGAGCTCGTTCTCACCGCGCACCCGACCGAGGCGGCCAGGCGCAGCGTGCTCGCTGCCCATCTCCGCCTCAGTCGCCTGCTCGCGGACCTGGACGATCCGTCGCTCACGCCGGGTGCCCGCCGAGGGATCGAGGCGGCCCTCGCGGAGGAGGTGACCCTGCTCTGGCAGACGGACGAGGTTCGCTCGCAGCGCCCGCGCGTGGTGGACGAGATCCGTCACGGCCTCTGGTTCTTCGAGCAGAGCCTGCTCGAGGTGGCGCCGCGCCTTCTGGCCGACTTCCGCGAGCACCTGCCGGACGCCCCCGCGCCCTTTCGTTTCGGGAGCTGGATCGGCGGCGACCAGGACGGCAACCCGGCCGCAGGCCCGGAGACCATCGCCGAGGCCCTCGAGCGCGCCCGGAGCCTCGCGCTCTCCCACTACCGTAACGAGGTTCGCGAGCTCGCTCGCGCGCTGCGAATCTCCAGCAGGCTCGGCGGCGTCTCCGCGGAGCTGCTCGCCTCCATCGGCCGCGACGAGGCCGAGCTAGCGGGGTACGCGGCCGAGCTCGCCGGCAGGAACCTCGAGGAGCCGTACCGGCGGAAGCTCAGCTTCGTCTGGCGCCGCCTCGGCAACGAGCTCGAGGAGGCCGGCGAGCCCGGCTATCGCTCCGCCGGGGAGCTCGCGGCAGACCTCGAGCTGATCGACCGGAGCCTCCGCGCGAACCGCGGGGAGCGCGTCGCCGACGGACGCCTCGCGGCCCTTCGCCGGCGGGTGGAGCTCTTCGGCTTCCACCTTGCCAAGCTCGACGTCCGCCTGCACGCCCGCGACCTGGAGGAGCCCACCGGGCGCGTGGGGGAGACGTTCGCCGCCGCCGCCGTCGCCGTGGAGCGCCACGGTTCTCAGGCGCTCGACACGCTCATCGTCTCGGGGACGCGCTCGCCCCGCGACATCCTGGCGGCGCTCGAGCTGGCAGGCGACGCCGGGGTCGAGCTCTCGCTCGTGCCGCTCTTCGAGTCGATCGCCGACCTCCGGACGGCCGACGCGACCGTGGAAGCGTTGCTCGAGGAACCCCGCTTCCAAGCGCTCGTGGAGAGGCAAGGTCGCCGCCTCGAGGTCATGGTCGGCTACTCGGACGCGGGCAAGGACGGCGGCTACCTCACCGCCCAGTGGGAGATCTACCGCGCCCAGGAAGCACTCGCCGCGCTGGCCGCGCGCCGAAGGGTCGAGCTGACCGTCTTCCACGGCCGCGGCGGCAGCGCGGGCCGAGGAGGCGGGCCGACGTACACGGCGATCCTCGCCCAGCCGCCCGGACACCCGCCGGGACGGCTGAAGCTGACGGAGCAGGGCGAGACGATCTCCTTCAAGTACGGCTTGCCCGGCCTCGCCTACCGGAACCTCGAGGCGGCGCTGGCCGCGACGCTCCTGTCCGCCTTTCCTACCGTGGCAGGAACGCAGCCGCCGCCGGGAGCGCCCGAGCTGCTCGCGGAGCTCTCGACCCGCGCCCACGAGGCGTACCGCGCGCTGGTGTGGCAGGACGAGGCCTTCGTCTCCTTCTTCCGGGGCTTCACCCCCATCGACGAGCTCGCGCTGCTGGAGATCGGCTCGCGTCCGTCGCGGCGGCCCGGGGGCGACGACTACCTGGCCTCGCTCCGTGCCATCCCCTGGGTCTTCGCGTGGACGCAGAACCGCTGCCTCCTCCCCGCCTGGTACGGCTGCGGCGCCGCCTTCGCGGCAGCGGACGAGGCCGAGCTGCGCCGCCTCTACCGCGACTGGGCCTTCTTCCGCTCGCTCGTCGACAACATCGAGATGACGCTCGCGAAGTCGAGCCTCGAGATCGCGGAGGGCTATCTCGAGCTCGTGCTCGGCGGCCCCGACCGCGAGCGGCTCTTCGGCGCCGTCGCCGCGGAGCACCAGCGGACCGTCAAGGCGGTGCTCGGGATCGTGGAGGAGAACGAGCTGCTCGACCGCCACCCGGTCCTCCAGCGCTCGATCCGGCTGCGCAACCCCTACGTCGATCCGATGAACGCGATCCAGGTCGGGCTCCTGCGACGCTACCGTGACCCCGGCGCCGACGAGGGCGAGCGCGAACGCGTCCGCCGCCCGCTGCTCCGCTCGATCGCCGGAATCGCGGCCGCGCTTCGCAACACCGGCTGAGAGCCGCGGTTGCGTGCGTCCGGCGGCTTCGCTACGGTGAGCGGGTCGCCGACGCGGGCGGCACGAAGGCAATGGTGCCTCGGGAGCGGTCAGCCCCCGGGGCTTTTTTATTGGTCCAGGGCGAGGGAGGAGCGCGGATGGTCAAGGTCGAGGCGGTCGTTACCAGAGAGCGCGTCGAGACGGTGATCGACGCGGTCGAGCACGAGAGCGGGCACGTGGGCGTGACCGTCGTCGAGGCGATCGGCCACGGACGCCAGCGCGGGATCACCCACGAGTATCGCGGTCGGATCTTCGAGTCGCGCTTCCTCCCCAAGGCGCTGCTCACGTTCATCGTCGCCGACCACCTGGCCGAGGACGTCGTGGCCGCGATCGTGGACGCCGCCAAGAGCGGCAGCGAGTCGGGTGACGGGATCGTCTGGACGAGCCCCGTCGCGAACGTCACGCACAACCGGACGGGCAGGAGCCTGGAGGAGGTGGAAGTCGGATGAAGACGGCGGATCTCCTGATTGCCGCGAGCACCGTCTGGGTCGTCGTCGCGGCGGTCCTCGTGATGTTCATGCAGGCCGGCTTCGCCTTCCTCGAGGCGGGCCTCACGCGGATGAAGAACGTGGGCCACATCGCCGCGAAGAACGTCCTCATCTTCGCGATCTGCTCCGTCGTCTACTACCTGGTCGGCTACGGGATCGCCTTCGGCGACGACGGCAACGGGCTCGTCGGCGGCTCCGGCTTCGTCCCCAGCGTCGACACGCTGCTCGCGATCGGAGAGGCTCCGTTCAGCTGGTTCGCGTCGATCCCGGGCGGCGCCGGCTATCTCTTCCAGGTCGTCTTCGCCGGCGTCTCGCTGGCGATCGTCTGGGGCGCGATGGCCGAGCGGACGAAGCTGTGGGTCTACTTCGCCTTCGGCGTCGTCTTCACGCTGATCTACTCCGTCGTCTCGCACTGGATCTGGCATCCAGACGGCTGGCTGTTCGCGCTCGGGATGCAGGACTTCGCCGGCTCGACGGTCGTCCACTACCAGGGGGCGCTCGCCGCCCTTGCGGGGGCGCTTCTGCTCGGGCCGCGGATCGGCAAGTTCGACTCGGACGGCAAGCCCAACGCCATCCCGGGACACAACATGGCCTTCACGACGCTCGGCGTGCTCATCCTCTGGTTCGGCTGGTTCGGCTTCAACCCGGGTTCGACGCTCGGCGTCGTCACGGGCGACCGGATCGGCTACTTCGCGTACGTCGCCCTAACGACGAACGTCGCCGCCGCGGCAGGGGCGCTCGGCGCCGTCGCCACGTCCTGGCTCGTGCTGAAGAAGCCCGACCTCTCGATGATGCTGAACGGGGTCATCGCGGCGCTGGTGGCGATCACGGCCGCCTCGGGCTTCGTCGCCCCCTGGGCCGGCATCGTGATCGGTCTCGTCGCCGGCGCGGTCGCCGTTCTCGGCGTGCTGGTGATCGAGCGGTCGAGGATCGACGACCCGATCGGCGCGGTCGCCGTCCACGGGATGGCCGGAGTCTGGGGAACGCTCGCGACCGGCATCTTCGCCGTCCCGGCGCTCGCGGCGAACCTCGCTACCGGCTCGGGGGGGCTCGTCTACACGGGCAGCCTCCATCAGGTCGGCGTGCAGGCGCTCGGCCTGCTTGCCGTGGGCCTCTTCACGTTCGCCGCCAGCTTCGGAGCGCTGTGGGCCTTCCGCGCACTCTGGGGCATCCGCGTCGAGCCGGAGGTCGAGACGGCCGGTCTGGACGTGTCGGAGCACGGGATGTGGGGCTACCCCGAGTTCTACATCCCGGTGCCCGGCGGCTACGGCACCGAGTCGCACGGCCACCTCGGGCTCAGTCACGGTGCCCGCCGGCCGGCGCCCGTCCC
>JBOHAW010000168.1:0-4506 GCA_050697975.1 Gaiellaceae bacterium | reverse complement strand
GTACAACGTCGACGCCTACCTCTGGATCGAGGCGATCTTCGTCATCGGCACCGTCGCAGGCGCGTTCCTGATCTTTTCGCGACGCGCACGAGCGTGGCTACGTTGGCTGGGGCCGGTCCTCGCCCGGGTGCGTGTCGAGCGGCCGATCCGCGCACTCTACGAAGGCATGCACGGCTTCCGCGAGCACGTGGGCGTGCTGCTCGCCGTCTTCGCGCTCACGATCGGGATCCAGGTCGCGCGGATCCTTTCGATCTGGCTGTGCGGCGAGGCGCTCGGCCTTGGCCTCTCGCCGCGCCCCTACTTCGTGCTCGGTCCGCTTCTCTTCCTCGTCATGCTCGTGCCGTTCACGATCAACGGGCTGGCCGTCCGCGAGGCGTTCTTCATCGACTTCCTGACGCGGCTCGACGTCGACGCCGATGCCGCCGCTGCCACTGGGTTCCTCTTCTTCGCGTCGACGATCGCGCTCGCGCTGCCGGGCGTGGCCGTCATCGCGTGGGAGGCGATCCGCTCGCCCGCGAGGCGCTCACTCCCACATGCTTGACGTCAGCGCTGTTGTGGTGACCTATAACGCGCTGCCCTACATCGAACGGACGCTGCAGAGCGTCGAGGGCCTGGAGACGGTTGTCGTCGACCACGGCTCGACCGACGAGACGCTGGCGCTCGTCCGCGAGCGCTTTCCGAGGGTCAGACTGGTCGAACAGGAGAACCTCGGGCTCGCCGCGGGCTGGAACCGTGGTGTGCGGGAGACGTCGGCGCCCAACGTCCTCGTCCTCAACTCGGACGCCTGGCTAGTCGACGACGCGGCCGAGCGGCTGGTCGCCTTCGCCGAGGAGCGCGGGCGGGCGGGGTTCGTCGCGCCGAGGCTCCGGAACCCGGACGGCTCGCTCCAGCGCTCGGTGCGGGCGTTTCCGACCCCGTGGCGGCTCGCGACCGAGTACTTCTTCCTGCGGAAGCTCGCCCCCGGCTCGCGCCTCTTGAACGCGTTCTACGGCGGAGGGTTCGACCACGACGAGGTCCGCGAGGTCGACTTCGCGAAAGGCGCGGCCTTTCTCCTCCGCCGCGCGGCGTTCGAGGACATCGGGCCTTTCGACGAGCGGTTCTTCCTCTTCAGCGAGGAGACGGACTGGTGCTACCGGCTGCACGAGGCCGGTTGGGAGGTGCTCTTCTACCCGGGCGCCGAGGTCGTCCACGTCGGCGGCGCGAGCTGGCGGCGGGAGTCGTCGACGCTCTTCCGGGAGCAGGTGCGGGGCCACCTCCGCTTCCTCGCGAAGCACCGGGGGCCACGGGTGACCGCACGCGCGAGGCGCGTCCTGCTGGCCGGGCTTCGGCTGCGCGGGCTCGTCTTTCGCGGCGACCGCGGAGCGGTCTACCGAGACACCGCGCACTGGCTGCAATCCACGCGTTGACGCGCCTACCCCTCCTCCTTGCGGCCCCGCCGCTGCTCGTGCTTGCGCGCTTCCTGCCGGTCGAGGGGATCTCTCTCGCGCTCCGGATTGCGCTCGCGACCGTCTGTCTGCTGCTTCCGGGGGCGCTGCTCGCCCGGGCGCTTCGGCTGCCGGGTGCGGCGGCGGCGTTCGCGCTCTCGCTCGGCGTCCTCTTCGTCGCGCTCCTGGTCGTCTTCGCGCTCCAGTCGACGATCTGGCTCGCGCTCGCCGTGCTGGTCGGCGTTGCGGTCGCGGCGCTGCCGTTCGCGCTCAGGGAAGAGCTCACTCGCCGCGAATGGGAGCTGCCGTCGCTCGGCGTGCTCGCCCTCGGTATCGCGTACGCCGTCCCCGTCTGGCACTACGCGCCGGCGCTCCGCGGGGACGCCCTCTTCCACCTCGCGCGCGTGCGCAAGCTCGCGGAGTTCGACGAGCTCTCGCTCGACGCGGTCACCGAGTTCGCCGACGGCGGCCCGCACCCAGGCTACGCCTTTCCGCTCTGGCACGTGGCCCTCGCGCTTGTCTCGCGGCTCGCGGGCGTCGACCCGGCCGACGTCGTGCTGCACGAGGCGGCGATCCTCGTGCCGCTGGCATTCCTGCTCGCCTTCGAGGCCGGGCGGGCGCTCTTCAACTCGCCCTGGGGCGGCTTCGCCGCGCTGGCGGGGCAGGTTGCGATCACCGGCCTCGCCCCCGGTGACGCAGGCGCCTACGACGCGCTCGAGTTGCCCGCGACTGCCGGCCGACACCTGATCGTCCCTGCGACGCTCGCGCTCACGTTTCTCTTCGTCCGGCGCCCGCGTGTCGCGCTCGTCCCGGCGCTGGCCGCGGCGTCGTTGGCGCTCGCGCTCGTCCACCCGACTTACGCCCTCTTCCTGCTGATCCCGCTCACCGGCTTCGCCGTTGTCCGGCTCGTCCTCGCCCGAACTGACCTCGCCTCGCTGGCCGGCGTACTCGCGTGTGTGGGGATCCCGACCGTCGCCGTCTTGTACTGGCTCGCGCCGATCGTCGAGGACACCGCCGGGCACACGCCTTCGGCGGCGGAAGTCGCGCGCGCGCTGGGGCGGTACGCGCGCGAGCTGAACGTCGATTCGGCGGACCGCTACTCCCTTGCGCCTGAGGTCTTCGGTCGCAGCGGCGCGGTCGCCGTCGCCGCCCTGATTTCGATCCCAATGGCGGCTTTGGCCGCCCGCACTCGGTGGGCGGCGTACGTCATCGGCGGCTCGCTTCCGATCCTCGCGCTGATGACGAGCGACGTCCTCTTCCCGCACTTCGCCGACCTCGTGTCCCTCTCGCAGGCTCGCCGCGCGGCCGGCTTCCTGCCCTTCGCGCTTGCGTTCGCGGGCGGGTGCGTCGTCCTCGCCGGAGTCCTCCGTGGTGCGGCGCTGCCGGTCGCGCTCGCCGCGGGCCTCTGGCTGCAGCTGGCGTATCCAGGGGATTTCGGACGGCTGGAAGACGGCGGCCCGGCGGCCGCGACCTGGGCGGCCCTCTTCGGCGGGACGCTGGCGATTCCCGCCGGCCTCGTCCTCGCCGGCCGCTGGCGGCCGATCGAGGACCGGGGACTCTTCGCAGCCCTGGCGGCGGCGCTCTTCGTCCTCCCCGTCGCGGTGCACGGTCTGCGGGACTGGCACTCGCCCCGCGAGCCGCGCGTCCCCCTGACGCCGGGCCTCGTCCAGGCGCTGCGCGATCGAGTTCCCGAAGGCGACATCGTCTTCTCCGACCTCGAGACGAGCTACCGGGTCGCGGCGATGGCGCCCGTGTACGTTGCTGCGGGGCCTCCGGCGCACGTCGCGGACACCGAAGACAACCGCCCGTACGCCCGTCGCCGCGACGTCGTCGAGTTCTTCCGCACGGGGCGGCTGGAGATCCCGCGCAGCTACCGCGCCAACTGGCTCGTGATCGATCGCGAGCGCTCGACGCTGCGCCCGGCGCTGCGGGTCGTCTACTCCGACGACCGCTACCTGCTCTACCGCCTCCGGCGCCTCTAGCCTTTCGGGCGTGAAGGTGCTGCTCGTGACGCTCTACTTCCCGCCTGCGGGCGGTGGCGGCGTCCAGCGGCCGCTGAAGTTCGCGACGCACCTCCCCGGTCTCGGGATCGAGACGCACGTGCTCGCCCCGAACGACCCCAAGTGGGTGCACCGCGACGAGGACCTTCTCGCGCCGACGCAGGCCTGGATCCACCGAGTGCGCTACGTGGGGCCGAAGGGGCGCCTGCCCGCCGAGGAGCTCCACGGCCTCCAAGGGCTCGAGCGGGCGGGCCGCAAGGCGGCGCTTGCGTTCCGGCGCGTGCTGGTGCCGGACGAGAACGTCAGCTGGAACCTGACCGCGATCCCCGCAGCGATCCGGATCGCGAGGCGCGAGGGGATTGACGTCGTCGTCACGACCTCCCCGCCGACGTCTGTCCATCTCGTCGGGGCCGCGGTCAAGCGCGCGACCGGCGCCCGCTGGATCGCCGACCTTCGCGACTCGATCGCCGCGAACCCGCATCGCCGCGTGGAGTCGCGGCTCGTCCGTGCGAAGGAGGCGACGGGGGAGAGCGTCGCGCGGCTCGTCGCCCGCTACGCCGATGCGGTCACGGCGGTGACCGCGCCGATCGCGGACGAGCTGCGGGCCCTCGGCGCCAAGCGGGTCGAGACGATCGCCAACGGCTCGGACTTCGAGGACTTCACCGGGCTCGAGTACAGGCCCGGCGAGCGGTTCCGGCTCACGCATACGGGCAGCTTCTTCGGCAAGCGCAGCCCGCGGCCGATCCTCGAGGCGATCGCCGGCACCGACGCCGACATCGTCGCCCGTTTCGTCGGAGACTTTCGCGCGGCCGACCGTGAGTGGGCGGCGGGACTCGGTCTCGGCGACCGGCTCGAACTGCATCCCTACGTCCCGCGCCGCCGGGTGCTCGAGCTCCAGCGCGATTCCGAGGCGCTGCTGCTGCTGATCCCCGAGTCGCGTGGGCGGGGCCGAGCCGTACTCTCGGCCAAGGTGTTCGAGTACATCGCAGCGGAGCGGCCGATCCTCGCCGCCGTTCCGACGGACGGCGCCGCAGCCGACCTGGTTCGCGAAACAGGCACGGGCGTCGTCGTCGCCCCCGATG
>JBOHAW010000167.1:0-4210 GCA_050697975.1 Gaiellaceae bacterium | reverse complement strand
GATGAAGGCCGCCGGCATCGACCCGTCGACGCGGCCGACCACGGGACAGGACGCAGAGCTGGCCGCGATCCAGCGCATCCTCGCAGGCGAGCAGTACATGACCGTCTACAAGGCGATCAAGGCCGAGGCCGAGGCCGCGGCCGAGCTGGCGATCGCACTGCTCAAGGGCGAGGAGCCCTCGAGCGCGGACGACTCGGTCAACAACGGCCAGACCGACGTGCCGGCCGTGCTGCTCGAGCCCGTCTCGGTCACGAAGGACAACATCAAGGACACCGTGATCGCGGACGAGTTCCGGACGTGGGAGGAGATCTGCGTCGGTGAGTTCGCGGACGACTGCCCGCCGGAGAGCGAGCGCTAGTCCCGAAACGGAACAGGGGCGGCCTAGCCGGGCGCCCCTTTTCCGTGTAGAAACGCCTCTGTGAGTGCCACCACCCCGGTCCTGGAGCTGCGCGGCGTCTCGAAGCACTTCGGCGCCGTGGTGGCGCTCGACCAGGTGGACTTCCGCGTCTCGGCCGGCGAGGTGATGGCCCTCGTGGGCGACAACGGCGCCGGCAAGTCGACGCTGATCAAGGGCATCGCCGGCAGCCACTCGTTCGATTCGGGCGACGTGCTGTTCGACGGCGAGCAGGTCTCGATCCACGGGCCGAAGGACTCGGCGCGCCTCGGGATCGAGGTCGTCTACCAGGACCTCGCGCTCTGCGACAACCTCGACATCGTCCAGAACATGTTCCTGGGGCGCGAGGAGCTCGACGGCGTCCGGCGCCTCGACGAGATGACGATGGAGAGGCGGGCGCGCGAGACGCTGCGCTCGCTCAGCGTCACCACCGTTCGCTCGGTGCGCCAGGCGGTCGCGAGCCTCTCGGGCGGCCAGCGCCAGTCGGTCGCGGTCGCGAAGGCGGTGATGTGGAACTCGCGCGTCGTCATCCTCGACGAGCCGACGGCGGCCCTCGGCGTCGCCCAGACGCACCAGGTGCTCGAGCTCGTCAAGCGCCTTGGCGAGCAGGGCCTCGGCGTGATCCTGATCTCGCACAATCTCACCGACGTGTTCGAGGTCGCGGACCGCATCACGGTGCTGCGGCTCGGGCGCAACGTGGCCGAGTTCGCGAAGGCGGAGACGAGTCAGCAGGAGGTCGTGGAGGCGATCACCGCCGGCCGGGCCCAGGAGGCCGCGTGAACGACGTGGCCCAGCCCTCCGCCCAGCAGGTGGCGGTGGCAGAGGCGCCCGAGAGCCTCGGCGGGTACGTGCAGCGGCGTGTGGCGGCCTTCCGGGCCGGCGAGCTCGGCTCGATCCCGCTCCTGTTCGGGATGGTGCTGATCGTGATCGTGTTCAGCTCGCTCAGCGACGCGTTCTTGAAGGAGAGCAACTTCGTCAACCTGATGGTGCAGATGGCGGGGATCACCACCATCGCGATGGGCATCGTGTTCGTACTCCTGATCGCCGAGATCGACCTCTCCGTCGGCTACGTGAGCGGCGTCGCGGGCGTTACGGCCGCGCTGCTGATGGTGCAGGACGGAAACGAGGTCCCCGGCCTGCTGGCCGTGCCGGCCGCGCTCGCGCTCGGTGCCGCCATCGGCGCGCTGCACGGCGCGATCATCACGAAGGTCGGCGTGCCCTCGTTCGTCGTCACGCTCGCCGGCCTGCTCGCCTGGAACGGCGTCGTGCTGATCCTGATGGGGGCGAGGGGGACGGTCGTGATCCAGGACGACCTCGTCATCGGGATCGCGAACAACTTCCTCTCCGACGCCGTCGGGTGGATCGCCGCCGCCGCCGCCGTCGTGCTGTTCGGGCTCGTCCAGCTCGCGGCCGTCCGGGCGCGAAAGAAGGCCGGCTTCGCCGCCCTGCCGCTGGCGATCGTCGTGCTCCGCATCGCGGTGATCGCCGCCGCCGCCGCCGCCGTCGTCTACTACGCGAACCGCAACCGCGGCGTGCCCTACGTGGCCGTGCTCGTGCTCGCGTTGCTCGTCGTGCTCACCTACGTCGCGTCGCGGACGCGCTTCGGGCGCTACGTGTACGCGATCGGCGGCAACGCCGAGGCCGCCCGCCGTGCCGGGATCAACGTCGACCGGATCAAGATCGCCGTCTTCATGATCTCGGGCGCGATGGCGGCGCTCGGGGGCATCATCCTCGCCTCGCGACTGCGCTCGGTGAACATCGCGGCGGGCGGCGGCGAGATCCTGCTCAACTCGATCGCAGCCGCCGTGATCGGCGGGACGAGCCTCTTCGGCGGCCGCGGTGACGTGAAGAGCGCGCTGCTCGGCGCGCTCGTGATCGCGAGCGTCGCCAACGGGATGGGTCTGCTCGGCTACTCCTCGGGCGTCAAGTTCCTCGTCACGGGCCTGATCCTGCTCGCGGCGGTGACGGTGGACTCGCTGTCGCGGCGCCGGCTGGCCGCGACCGGCCGGTAGGCCCGCTTACTCGCTCCTGTACTCAACGTCGATCGTCGCCTCGCGGCACGAGCACGACGTGCACCTCGCCTGGGCCGTGCACGCCGACGATCAGGCGCTGCTCGATGTCGGCGCTGCGGCTCGGGCCGGTTACGATCGCGAGCGCGCTCGGCAGGTCGCCGGCGACGGCCTCGAAGAGGTCGGCCAGGCCGGGGAGGATCCGATCCTCGGAGACGAGCGACACGTGCACGTCCGGGAGCAGGTGCCGTGCCCGGGGCTCCTCCGGCGAGGCGCGCAGGACGACGCTGCCCGTGTCGGCCAGCGCGTAGGCCGCACGGGAGACCCCGGCGTCCTCGATCTCCGGCGGCTCGCCGCGGTGCACGTGGAAGCCCGCCGCCTCGGCGTTTCGAACGAAGAGCTCGACGAGCTCGGCGCTCACGGGCGGCGGTCCCGGAAGCGCCTGCGGGCGAAGCGGGGCAGCTCGCGTCCGGCCGCCCAGGCCCGGCCGGGGCCGGCGAGGGCGGCGAGCGGCCGCCCGATCCGGGCGAGCGCGGTCGAGACCCGGTAGCCGAGCACGCTCGACCACAACCACGACCAGAGCGTGAAGGCGAGGCGCTCTCGCAGGGGCGTGACGCGCTCCCCGACGAGATCCCGCCGAAGCTCGAGCAGCAGCTCGTGGAGCGGGATCTTGACCGGACAGGCGTCGGAGCAGGCGCCGCAGAGGGAGGAGGCGTGGGGGAGCGCAGGGGCGCGCTCGAGCCGGGTCAGGAGGGGCACGAAAACGGCTCCCATCGGCCCGGAGTAGACCGGCCCGTAGGCGCCGCCACCGCCCTTGCGGTAGACCGGGCAGACGTTGAGGCAGGCCCCGCAGCGGATGCACGCGAGCATCTCCTTGTAGCGCCCGCGCCGGAGGTTCGTGCGTCCGTTGTCGATCACGATCACGTGCAGCTGCTCCGGGCCGTCGCTCTCGCCCTCCCGGCGAGGACCCGTGAACAGGCGCGTGTAGCTCGTCAGCTTCTGGCCGGTCGCGCTGCGCGGCAGGAGCTGGAGCAGGACCGCGAGGTCCTGGAGGGTCGGGACGAGCCGCTCCAGCCCGAGCAGCGCGACGTGCACGCGCGGGAGCGAGGTGACGAGGCCGCCGTTGCCCTCGTTCGTGACCACGCAGAGCGACCCGGTCTCGGCGACGCCGAAGTTCGCCCCGGTCACGCCGACGTCCGCCTCGAGGAAGACCCGGCGGAGCTGGCGCCGCGCCGATTTGGCCAGGTCTCCGAGCTCCGCCGAGACCGGCACGCCCTCCGCCTCCGAGAAGAGCGCCGAGACCTCGGGAGCGGTCTCCTCGATCGCGGGCAGGATGATGTGCTCCGGCGTCCTGCCGGCGAGCTGCAGGATGTACTCGCCGAGGTCGGTCTCGACCGCCCGCACGCCGGCGGCCTCGAGCGCCTCGTTCAGGCCGATCTCCTCGCTCGCCATCGACTTCGACTTGGCGACGAGCCTCGCGTCGACGCTCCGGCAGATCCCGACGACCGCGGCGCACGCCTCCTCGGCGTCCCGGCAGGCGTGGACGACGCCGCCGACCGCCTCGAGCGCGGAGCGGAACTCGGCGTGGTAGCGGTCGAGGTCGTCGATCGTGCGCATGCGGATCTCGTGCGCGCGCTGACGCAGCTCCTCGACGTTCGGGAGGCCCGCCCAGGCGGCGAGGCGGCCGTCGCGCATCCGCGTCGTCGCGGCGGCGTAGGCCTCCTGCACGTGCGCGTCGGCGAGGTTCCGCCGCGCCACCTCCCGGAAGCGCTCGGCCGGCTGCGCCAGCTCGGTCACCGCGGCGCAC
>JBOHAW010000166.1:0-7328 GCA_050697975.1 Gaiellaceae bacterium | reverse complement strand
CAAGGACCCGGTGCCAGGCACCGCGTTGGGCACCGTGTTGGCGCGCGGCGAGGAGTGGCGCCCGGCAGAGGGGCCCCGTGGGCGCGCCGGGAGGAGGCGGCAGCCGACGGATAGGCTTGGCCCATGGCCGTGATCGAGGCGCACGACCTGCGCCGGACGTACAAGACGAGCACGGGAGTGATCCGCCGCCGGTCGCTCGAGGTCGAGGCGGTGCGCGGCGTCAGCTTCGAGGTGGCCGAGGGCGAGCTCTTCGGCCTGCTCGGCCCGAACGGCGCCGGCAAGACGACGACGATCAAGATGCTGATCACGCTGCTGTTGCCGACCGCGGGCAGCGCGCGCGTGCTCGGGTACGACGTCGTCGACGACGCCCGCGAGGTGCGCAAGCGCATCGGCTACGTCTTCGGCGGCGACCGCGGCCTCTACGAGCGGCTGCCGGCGCTCGACAACCTGCGCTACTTCGCCGAGCTCTACGGCGTGCCGCCGCGCGAGCAGCGCCGCCGCATCGACGAGCTGCTCGAGCTCGTCGGCCTGAAGGGGCGCGAGAAAGAACGGGTCGAGGGCTACTCCCGCGGCATGCGCCAGCGCCTCCACATCGCGCGCGGGCTGCTCCACGATCCCCCGGTCGTCTTCTTCGACGAGCCGACGATCGGCGTCGACCCGGTCGGCGCACGCGAGCTGCGCGCCACGATCGCCTCGCTGGTCGAGTCCGGCAAGACCGTCCTCCTGACGACGCACTACATGTTCGAGGCCGACGCGCTCTGCGACCGCATCGCCGTGATCGCCAAGGGCGAGATCGTGGCGGAGGGCACGCCGCGCGAGCTGAAGAGCCGGGTCGCGGAGGGAGGCGTCGTCGAGATCGAGGTCTTCGGCGTCCCGGACGGCTGCGTGGAGCGGCTGCGCGCCGTGGCCGGTGTTCTCTCCGTAGGCGTCGAGGAGCGCGACCAGGCGCAGGTGCTCGTCGTCCAGACCGAGCCGGGGCGCGAGCTGACGCACGCGCTGCTTGGCCAGCTCGACGGCGCCAACGTCGGGCGCGTGGCCTCGCGCGAGCCGACTCTCGAGGACGCCTACGTCGCCCTCGTGACCGAGCCGTGAGGTCGGCGCGGATCCTCGCGCTCGGCTGGCTCTTCCACTTCAAGATCATGTCTCGCTCGGCCTTCGACGGTCTGCTCGCCGTCCTCTGGCCGATCTTCTTCGCCACCGTCGCGTTCTTCATGTTCCGGGCCGGCAACGACCCCGACTCGCTCCTGTTCGCATCCCTCGGCGCGGCGGTGATGGGCGTGTGGACGGCGACCAGCGTCCCGGCGAGCTCGGCATTGCAGCGCGCGCGCTGGCACGGCACGCTCGAGCTGCTCGTCGCGGCGCCGGTGCACTTCGCCCTCGTCCTCCTGCCGATCACGATCGCCACCGCCACGATCGGCGTCTACTGCATGACGGCGACGCTGCTCTGGGGGCGGTTCGCGTTCGGCATCGACCTGACGGTGATCGATCCGGTCCTGTTCGTCGTCGCCGTCCCGGCCACGATCGTCTCGATCGGCACGCTCGGCTTCCTGCTCGCCGTTGCCTTCGTGCGCTATCGCACCGCCTGGGCGATGGGCGCCGTCCTCGAGTACCCGGTCTGGCTCGTGTGCGGGTTTCTCGTTCCGATCTCGCTCTTTCCCGGCTGGGTGCGGCCGATCTCGTGGGCGCTCGCGCCGACGTGGGGCATGAACGCGGTGCGGGAGTCCGCGCTGGGGGGCTCGCCGCTCGCCGACGTCCTCGTCTGCCTCGCCCTCGGAGCCGGCTACACGGTCGCCGGCATCGTCCTGCTCGAGAGCGTCCTCCGCGCCGCTCGGGCGCGCGCGACTCTCGCGCTGACGTGATCACCCCGATATGACCTCGCTGCGGATCTTCTTCGTCGGCGGTCTGACGAGCTATCGCGCGCTGTTCGGCTTCATGTCGCCCTGGATCTTCATCCCCACGCTCGTCCTGACGCCGCTCTTCCAGATCCTGCTGTTCGTCTACATCGGGCGGACGGCGGAGCTCGAGTCGGACGAGTTCTACGTGATCGGCAACGCGCTCCAGTACGCCTCCGTGCCGTGCCTGTTCGCGATGACGAACACGATCGCGGGCGAGCGCTACCAGCAGACGCTCGGCTTCGTCCTCGTCACGCCCGCAGGGCGGCTGCCGCTCTTCCTCGGACGCTCGCTGCCGGTGATCCTGAACGGCGCGTTCGTCGCCGCCTTCTCGCTCGCCGTGAGCGGCCTGATGCTCGGCATCGACGTGCCCGCGGCGGCGCTCGGGCCGCTCGCGCTCGTCGTCTTCGTGAGCGCGCTGTCGTGCACCGGCCTCGGCCTCGTGCTTGCGGGTATCGGGCTGCGCGTGCGCGAGACGTCGGTACTGCTCAACATCATCTTCGGCTTCCTGCTCGTCTTCACGGGGGCGAACGTGCCGCTCGACGATCTGCCGGCGTGGATGAGGGCCGTCTCGGAGGGCGTGCCACTGACACACGGGATCGAGGCGGCACGCCGGCTCGCCGACGGCTCGGGGCTCGCTGACGTGCGCGGCCTCATCGGCGCCGAGCTGGCCGTCGGCGTCGTGTACGGCGCGGCCGGCTACGCCGTCCTGCGCTACATGGAGTGGCAGAGCCGGCGCCACGCGACCCTCGAGCGCGCATGAGTCACGCCGTGCGTCTCTTCTGGATCGGCTGGCGCTTCCACCTCAAGAGCCTGACCCTCTCGGGCTTCTTCCTCCTGATCTCGGTCCTCCAGCCGATCATCTTCGCGACGATCGCCTTCTACATGTATCGGGCGGGGGCGCGTGAGGGCTCGCTCCTCTACGTCGCGCTCGGCGCCGGGCTGATGGGGATGTGGTCGTCGACCCTGTTCGGGTCGGGCGGGGCGATCCAGTGGCAGCGCTGGCAGGGGACGCTGGAGATCCTGATCGCGGCGCCGCCGCGCTTCATCATGACCCTCCTGCCGTTGACGCTCGCGACGGCGTCGGTCGGCCTGTACGCGATCGTGGCGACGCTGTTCTGGGGGCGCGTGCTCTTCGGCATGCCGCTCGACCTCGCCCACCCGTGGCTGTTCGCGCTCGCGCTGCCGGTGACGACGCTCGGGCTCGGCCTGCTCGGGCTCGTGATGGCATCGACCTTCGTGCTCTACCGGCAGGCGACTGCGTTCTCGAACCTGCTCGAGTACCCGGTCTGGCTCGTGACGGGACTGCTGATCCCGGTGTCGCTCCTCCCCGGCTTCGTCGAGCCGCTCTCGTGGGTGCTCGCGCCGACCTGGGGCGTCCGCGCCGTCCGCGAGTCGGCCCTCGGCGGCGACCCGCTCCTCGCGATCGCGATGTGCGCGCTGCTCTCCGCCGCCTATCTCGTGCTCGGGGCGTTCACGATGGCGAACTTCGAGCGGCTCGCACGGCAGCGGGCAACCCTCTCGCTGACGTGAGCATCCCGAGATGACCGCGCTGCGGATCTTCTTCCTCGGCGGCCTGTTCAGCTACCGCGCTCTCTTCAACTGGATCCGGCCCGGCATGTACCTGACCACGATGCTGGGCAGCCCCCTCTTCCAGATCCTCTTCTTCGTCTACCTCGGACGCTTCACGGGCCTGCGGAACGACGAGTTCTTCGTCGTGGGCAACGCCGTGCAGGTGAGCGCGATGTCGGGGATTTACGCGATGACGCTCACGATCGCCAACGAGCGCCAGTTCGGGACGCTCTCCCCGCTCCTCGCCACACCCGTGAGGAGGCTGCCGCTCTTCCTCGGACGGGCGGTCCCGGTCATCTTCAACGGTCTCGTCGTCTCGGCCTTCGGCTTCGGCGTCGGCCTGGTCCTGCTCGACTTCTCGCTCACCTGGGGTCAGGTGCCGGCGCTCGCGACCGTCCTCGTCGTGACCGTCACGTCCTGCACCGGGCTCGGCATGCTGCTCGGCTCGATCGGCCTGCGCGCCCGCGACGTGTTCTTCGCCTCGAACCTCGTCTACTTCCTCATGCTGCTGGTGTGCGGCGTGAACATCCCCATCGAGGAGCTGCCCGGCTGGCTCGAGGCGGTCGGGCGGAGCGTGCCGCTCACGCACGGGATCGAGGCCGCGCGCGAGGTCGCGGCCGGGGCGAGCCTCGGCCGGGTGGCAGGGCTCGTGTGGACTGAGCTCGCGATCGGGCTGGCCTACACGGCGACGGCATTCGGGCTGTTCCGCTTCTTCGAGCTCGAGGGCCGGCGGCGGGCCTCGCTCGAGACGTTCTAGACAGGCGGGCGGCCGTCCGGGAGAATCGCGCGATGGCGCGCGTGACGGATGCCGAGGGCGCCCAGGCGGCGGCGCTCGAGCGGCTTGCCGACCTCACCGGCGTGCGCGTGCTCGAAGTCGGCTGCGGCGAGGGGAGGCTGACGTGGTCGTTCGCGAGCCGGGCCGCGTCCGTGCTGGCGATCGACCCCGACGGCGAGCGCGTCGCGCAGGCTCGCGCCGACCTGCCGGTCGAGCTCGAGGAGCGCGTTCGCTTCGGCGTCGCGCCGGCCCACGAGCTGGAGGAGCCGCCCGACAGCTTCGACGTCGCGTTTCTCTCCTGGTCGTTGTGATGAATGGCGCCCGAGAGCGTCGTGCACGCTCTGCGCCGAATCCACCGCTCACTCGCACCGGAAGGAATCCTGCTCGACCTCCGCTCGATCCCGCCCCACGAGGCCGTCGAGGCGGACGGAGTGCAGCTCGGGCGGATGGACGAGAGCGCGTTCTTCGCGCGCGCCGACGCGTCGGTCGCCGAGCTCGAGTCGCTCGTGGCGGAAGGGCTCTTCCGGCACGAGGCCGAGGTCGAGCTCGAAATCCTCGACCGCTTCGACACGGCCGCGGAGGCGCTCGAGTCGCTGCTCGCCCGCGATCACAGCCGCGTGCCGGACGAGCTCGCCGCGCGGCTCCGCGAGCACGACGGCCCCGTCGCCCTGCGGGCCCGGCTGGTGCTGAAGCGGCTGCGCCGGCTCCCGTAGACCGCTAGCGCCAGCGCGGCGCGACGGGGTCGCCCACCCGCACGCGGCCCGGCTCCACCACCTCGCCGAAGACGCCGAAGTCGATGCTCCGCTCGTCGCTCAGGCCGCGGTACCCCTTGATGGTCCTCAGCGTGTCGAGGTTGGGGACGCCCGTGGCCGGATTCTGCGTCGTGATCGCGCAGCGCCCGACCCGGCCGACCAGCCGCACGAGCGCCTCTCCGATGCGGACGTCGCCCCCGAGCCAGCCGTCCTCCTCGTGCGGCTCGCAGCCGCCGACGCCGACGAGCATGCGGAAGCGACGCGCGTCGACCTCGGCTCCAGCCTGCCGCTCGAGCTCGTCCACCGAGGCGTCGGAGACGAGCGTGACGCCGCCGCGCCCCCCGCGGTCGACGGCCGCGCCCGGCCGCTCCGACTGGACGAGGCGCAGCGACCGCCCGAACTGCTCCGACAGCGCTCGCGACCACGGCCCGACGACGACTCGTCCCTGAACCTCCCGGCCGTAGAAGTCGGTCGTCACCTCGCCGTCGAGCGCGATCCGGCCCTCGACCGCGACGCCGTCCGGAAACCGCAGGGCGAGCCGCTCCTCGTGCGCGTCGTACTCGACGCCGACCGTGACGAGACCGCCGCGGCGCAGGAGCCCGAAGCGGAGCCCTTCCTCGTCGACGATGTAGAAACGCCGGTTCTCGGTGACGCCGTGACGGTGCAGCATCACCTCGCCCGGGTGCTGGAGCGCGAGTCCCTTGACCGGCGCGATCGAGAGCCATGAGACCTCGGGCACGCCGAGAGCCTATCCGGGCGCCTCCACCTCGACCTCGCTACGGCGGCCGCGTGCGACCACCTCGAGCTCGAAGACCCAGAAGTCGCGTCCGGTCACGTGCACGGCGACGTTGTAGACGGGCGTCTCGCCGATGCGACCCTCGAAGCTGCCGGCATGAGCGTGTCCGTGCAGGACGAGCTCGGGCTGGTACTCGGCGATCGGCGTCGCCAGGCGGGCGGAGCCGAGGAACGCCTGGATGCCGAGCGGCTCGCCCGCGAGCGTCTCGACGATCGGGGAGTAGTGGAGCAGCACGATACGCAGGTCGCAGTGCGAGATCTCCTGCAGGCCGCGCTCGATCGCCCAGGCCTCGTGCGTCGTCTCGGCATAGACCTCGCGAAGCAGCGGCTCGCCGAAGTCGGGGATCGAAGAGCCGGGGAAGCCGCCGACGAAGCCCTTGGCGCCGACGATGCCGACCTCGACGCCGCCCAGCGGCAGGACAGCCGTATCCCGCTCCAGCACGATCATGCCGGCACGGCGCAGGACCTCCGCCACCTCGTCGCCGCGGTTCTCGTGCACGTCGTGGTTGCCGAGCACGGCCACCACCGGCAGCTCGAGCCTCCGGCAGGCGTCCGCGAGCACGGCTGCCTGCTCCGGCTCGCCGTGCGTGGTCAGATCGCCGGCGAGGAGCACGAGATCGGCCTCGTCCTCGACGCCCGCGAACGCCTCCTCGACGCGCCCGCGGTGCTGCTCCGACGCGTGGATGTCGCCCGCGGCCGCTATGCGGATCCGTCCCGTCATGTGCGCGAACGTCTTGCCCGCATGATTCGAACCCCACACCCCCGGGAACCCGGCAGGCGTGTCCGAGCAGGACGGATTCGCCGAGATGACGGCGAGCATGAAGAAGGCGGCGGCAGCCCTCCGCGACGCCGGCGTGCCGCACCTGCTCGGAGGCGGACTCGCGCTCTGGGCCTACGGCGCGCCCGAGACCGGGCACGACGTCGACTTCCTCGTCAAGCCGGAGGACGCGGAGCGCGCGGCGGCCGCGCTCGGGGAGGCCGGCATGCGCATCGAGCAGCCGCCTGAGGAATGGCTCGTGAAAGCCTTCGACGGCGACGTGCTGATCGATCTCATCCACGAGCCCACCAGCGGGCCGATCACCGACGAGACGCTCGAGCGGGGCCGCGAGCTCGAAGTGCTGGCGATGCGGATACCGGTCGCGCGAGCCGAGGACGTGATGGCTCAGAAGCTGCTCTCGATCAGCGAGCACGAGCCGGATTTCTCGAGCGTCCTCGAGCCCGCGCGCGCCCTCCGAGAACAGATCGACTGGGACGACGTCCGGCGCCGAACCGAGTCGAGCGCGTTCGCCCGCGCCTTCTTCACGATCGCCGAGGGTCTCGAAATCGTGCAAACTCGGTAGCTTGGAGCGGCACGGGCCCGGTGGCCCAGCCGGTCTTCAAAACCGGTGAGGTCGTGTAGCCCACGGCTGGGTAGGTTCGACTCCTGCGCCGCTCCGTTACGCGGAATCCCGCACGGCTGAGCCGTTTCCCGACCCGACCGCGGCTACCGGCGTCGGAGCGGAACTGCCGCAGGGGACCGCAGCGAACCGCATGTTGCTGGCC
>JBOHAW010000165.1:0-3251 GCA_050697975.1 Gaiellaceae bacterium | reverse complement strand
CCGCTCCCACCCCGCGGGCGCCCGCGGCGCCCGCGGAACCGGCGCCGCAGCCCGTCGACCGTGAGCTCGCCGTCCAGCCTCCGGCTCCGGTTCCCGAGCCCAAGCCCGAACAGGACAAGGACAAGTCCAAGGGCCGGGATGCGGAGGAGCGCGCGAAGAAGCGCGAGGAGCGCGCGGCGGAGCGTGCCGAGCGCCTGGAGGAAAAGGCGGATCGCCGAGCCGAGCGCAACGAAGAGCGAGAGAACAAGCAAAAGTCCGAGACCGAGCAGGCGCCTGCTCCGGCGCCCGCGCAGGCACAGCCGGAGGCGGGGGCCGAGGCCGCCGCACCAGCGGTGACGGCGCCGCCGGCGCCCGCCGCCGAGGCTCCTGCGGACCCCGGCTCGTCCAGACACGAGCGTCGACGCGGCGGCTCCAAGCGGGACGACTGACGGCGGCGCCGGCGTTTCGGCCCGCCGGGATCCGTGCAAGGATAGAGCCGTGCCGACTCCATTCCGTCTGCTCACACGCCGCGCCGGCCCGATCGGGCTCGCACTCACGGCCTACGATCTGTGGCGACGGCTGCCGCCGAAGCAGCGCAAGCAGCTGCTGGACTCCGCGCGCAAGCACGGCCCCAGGCTCGCTTCCGAGGCGATGAAGCGCCGCCAGGCGCGGCGCAACATGCCGCCTCGGCCCTAGAAAACTCGCGCCGGCGTCCTCAGGAGCGCTGAGGTGCGCCGAGCGCCGCGCGCACGATACGGTCCTGCTCGAGCAGGTGCGCGGTGGGGTAGCCCTCGCTCGGGCTCGCTCGCCAGGGGCGGCCGACGAAGCCGGGGCTCCGCGCCGGCGAGGCCTCCTCGAGGCGGTGCCGGATCGCCCGCCAGGCGCCCATGTTCTGCGGCTCCTCCTGCGCCCAGACGAACTCGTCGATCTGCGGGTACGCCGCCACGAGCTCCGCCGCGGCCGCGATCGGGAACGGGTAGAGCTGCTCGAGGCGGGCGACGGCGACGGTGTCGGCCGCGGCCCGCGTCTCGTGCCCGACGATGTCGTAGTAGACCTTGCCGGTGCAGAGCACGAGCCGCCGGACCCGATTGCGGTCGCTGACGCCGGGGTCGTCGAGGACCGGCCGGAACTCCCCGTCTGTGAGGTCCGCGAAGCCTGACGCGGCGTCCTTCAGGCGAAGCAGGCCCTTCGGCGTCATCACGACCAGCGGCCGTCCCTCGGGTTCGAGCGCCTGCTTCCGGAGCAGGTGGAAGTACTGTGCGGCGGTGGTGCAGTTCGCGACGCGGATGTTCTCCTGGGCCGCCAGCTGGAGGAAGCGCTCGAGCCGCGCGCTCGAGTGCTCCGGGCCGCTCCCCTCGTACCCGTGCGGAAGCAGGAGCGTGAGGTGCGAGGTCTGGCGCCACTTCGACAGGCCCGCCGCGATGAACTGGTCGATGATCACCTGGGCGCCGTTGACGAAGTCGCCGAACTGCGCCTCCCAGAGCACGAGCGCCTCGGGCGCCGCGGTCGTGTAGCCGTATTCGAAGCCGAGCGCGGCGGCCTCCGACAGGGGCGAGTTGTGGACCTCGAACGAGGCGGTGGCCTCGCTCAGGTTCCTCATCGGGGTGTACGCCTCGCCGGTGCCCGGGTCGTGCAGGACGAGATGTCTATGCGAGAAGGTGCCGCGCTCGGTGTCCTGCCCGGTCAGGCGAATCGGGATCCCTTCGACCAGCAGGCTCGCGAACGCCAGCGCCTCGGCCTGGCCCCAGTCGATCCCGCCGGAGTCGATCGTCTCGCGCCGCCGCCCGAGCGCCTTCGCGAGCTTCGGGTGCACCGTGAAGCCCTCCGGGACGGCGAGCAGCTCCTCGTTGAGCGCATGCAGCCGATCCGCGGCGACGGCGGTGACCACGCGATCGAGCGTCGTCGGCGGCGTCGACTCGTCCTTCGACTTCGCCGGGATCGCCTGGTCGAAGCTCGCCTTGAGCTGCTCGTGCGCCTCCCTCAGCCGCCCGAGCACCTCGTCGACGTAGCCCTCGACCTCCTCCTCCGTGACGACGCCCTCGGCGACGAGGGACGCCGCGTACCGCTGCCGCACGGGCGGGTGGCGGACGATCGTCTCGACCATCAGCGGCTGTGTGTAGGCGGCCTCGTCCTGCTCGTTGTGACCGAAGCGCCGGTAGCCGACGAGGTCGACGACGACGTCCTTCGCGAAGCGCCGCCGAAAGGCCATCGCCAGCCGGATCACGGCCAGCGCCGCTTCCGGGTCGTCGGCGTTGACGTGGAAGATCGGGATGTCGAAGCCCTTGGCCAGGTCGCTCGAGTAGCGGGTCGAGCGTCCGTCGGCCGGGTCGGTTGTGAAGCCGACCTGGTTGTTGGAGATGATGTGCAGCGTGCCGCCGGTCGAGTAGCCGGACAGGCTGCCGAGGTTGAGCGTCTCGGACACCACCCCCTGGGCGGGGAAGGCGGCGTCGCCGTGGATGAGGATCGGGAGCGCGACCGTCGGGTCGTGGACGCCCGCGCGCGTGTTCCGGTCGGTCTGATCTGCCCGCGTCCGCCCCTCCACGATCGGGTCGACGAACTCGAGGTGGCTCGGATTTGCACAGAGCGTGACGCCGATCGTCCCGCTCGCGGTTGCGCGCGAGCTCCGGGTGCCGAGGTGGTACTTGACGTCGCCGGTGCCGCCCTCGGGGTCGGCGGTGACGGCCTCGATCGTGCGCTCGCCCTCGAACTCGCGCAGGATGTAGTCGTACGGCTTGCCGATGATGTGCGTGAGCACGTTCAGGCGGCCGCGGTGCGCCATCCCCATCACGACCTCGTAGGCGCCCGCCTCGGCGGCGAGCTCGATCGCCAGGTCGAGCATCGGCACCATCACGTCGAGCCCTTCGATCGAGAACTGCTTCTGCCCCAGGAAGGCCCGGCGCAGGTACAGCTCCAGCCCCTCGACGTCGGTCAGCTGGGAGAGCAGACGCTTCTTCTCGTCGACGCTCGGCGGCGTGCGGTAGCGCCCCGACTCGATCGCCTTGCGCAGCCAGACGCGCTGCTCGTGATCGGAGATGTGCTCGAGCTCGTACGCGGTCGTGCTGCAGTAGGTCTCGGTCAGCGCCGGCAGCGCCTCCGCCAGCGTCTCGCCCGGCACGTAGAGGCGGAGATAGGACGCCGGGATGCGGGCCTGCAGCTCGGGCGTCAGCGGCGGGACGAGGCGGCTCGGCTCGAGCGCGGGATCCCCGGGCGGCTCGGAGCCGAGTGGGTCGAGCCGTGCGGCCAGGTGCCCGTGCGTGCGGTGAGCCTTGACG
>JBOHAW010000164.1:0-4635 GCA_050697975.1 Gaiellaceae bacterium | reverse complement strand
GTAGGTCCCCGGCGCCACCTCGAACGCATACCCGCCCAGCGCGTCCGTCGTCACACTGCCCCCCGACGGCGACAGACTCACCGTCTGCCCGGGCACCCCGTTCCCATCACGATCCAGCACCCGGCCGTGGAGGGTCGCCATCCCGGTCGGAACGAGCACGAAATTCAACGTGGTGTCGGCGGCGATGTCCCGATTGAGGACGAGGGTCGGCTGGAAGCCACTGTCGGCGGGAGGCACAACCTTCACGTCGTACGTACCCGTGGCGATCGACAGCTGATAGAAGCCGCTGCCGTCGGTTGAGGCCGACGCCACAACCGACTCTGTGCCGGGGCTCAAGACCTGAACCTCGGCCGCCGTCACAGCCACCCCTGCGTTGTCCTTGACCGTGCCCGAAAGGTTCGCCGTCGTCGCGGCCTGAGAAGGACCATGAGCAAAGGCGACGACCAGCGAGACTAGAAAGAAGACCCAGACCCACCGTCGAGACATGCGCACCCCTGAAGCCGCAGGCAGACGTCCATCCTCCGCCGCTCTTGCCGCGATGTCAAGACTTGCCGGGGGCTTTAGTCGGCCCGTCGAGGGAGCCCGGGTGTCGTAGGATCGCTCGATCGGAGCGCGATCGGCAGGAGGGACGTAGCCGGGCGTGCGCCGGGTCGCGATCGTCGGCGCCGGGCACTCCGGGCTGCAGCTCGCGCTCGGGCTGGTCGGCGCGGGCTACGAGGTGACGGTGCTCTCCGACCGGACCGCTGAGGAGGTCGAAGCGGGACGGGTGCTCTCGAGCCAGTGCATGTTCGCGAGCGCGCTCGAGACCGAAAGCGCTTTGGGCCTCGACTTCTGGGCCGATCGCTGCCCTCCGGTCGACGGGATCTCGTTCGCCGTCCCGGACGGCTCCGGCGGCAAGGCGATCGAGTGGGCCGCGCGCCTCGACGCGCCGGCGCAGTCCGTCGACCAGCGCGTGAAGGTGCCCGGCTGGATGCGCGACCTCGAGCGGCGGGGCGGGACGCTCGTTCTCCGCGAGGCGGCCCTGGACGACCTCGAGGAGCTCGCGCGTGGGCACGACCTCGTCGTCGTCGCGACGGGCAAGGGCGCGCTCGGCGGCCTCTTCCCGCGCGACGCCGAGAAGTCGCCCTACGAGCGGCCGATGCGCGCGCTCGCGCTGACCTACGTGACCGGGATGACGCCGCGGCTCGAGCACTCGGCCGTCTGCTTCAACCTCGTGCCCGGGGTCGGTGAGTACTTCGTCTTCCCGGCGCTCACGACGTCGGGCGACTGCGAGATCATGGTGTTCGAGGGGATCCCCGGCGGGCCGATGGACTGCTGGGACGACGTGCGCACTCCAGCCGAGCACCTCTCCCGGTCGCTCGAGGTCCTCGAGACGTTCATGCCCTGGGAGGCGGAGCGCTGCCGCGACGTCCGGCTCACCGACGACATGGGCGTTCTCACCGGCCGCCTCGCGCCGGCCGTGCGAGTTCCCGTCGCCCGCCTTCCCTCGGGCGCCGCCGTCCTGGCGATGGCCGATGCGGTCGTGCTGAACGACCCGATTACCGGCCAGGGCTCCAACAACGCCGCCAAGTGCGCCGAGCTCTACCTCGGCAGCATCCGGGAGCGCGGCGACGCCCCGTTCGACGGCGAGTGGATGCAGCAGACGTTCGACCGCTACTGGCGCGCCTACGCGCAGTGGGTCGTCTCGTGGACGAACTCGCTGCTCCCGCCGCCGCAGGCGCACGTCCTGCGGCTGCTCGAGAGCGCGCAGGAGCTGCCGAGCCTCGCGCGGACGATCGTGAACGGCTTCGACGACCCCCGCGTCTTCTACCCCTGGTGGTTCGACGCCGGTGAGGCGGACCGGCTGATCGAGGCCAGGCGGGCTCAGGAGACGAGCGACCGCTTCGACCGGCGCGACCTTCGCGCCGCGCTCGGGCAGTACGCGACGGGCGTGACGGTCGTGACGACGCGGGCCGAGAACGGCCGGAAGGTGGGCGTGACGGCGAACTCCTTCAGCTCGCTCTCGCTCGACCCGCCGCTCGTGCTCTGGTGCCTCGACGTCGGCGCCCCGAGCAGGCCGGCGTTCAACGGCTGTACGCACTTCGCCGTCCACGTGCTCGCGGCGTCCCAGCACCACCTCGCCCGCCAGTTCGCCACGCCGGCCGAGGACAAGTTCGCCGGCGTGCGGGTCGAGGACGGCCCGGCGGGCGTGCCGCTGATCGGCGGTGTGGTCGCGCACTTCGTCTGCCGCAACGTCCGGCAGGTGGACGGCGGCGATCACGTGATCGTGATCGGCGAGATCGAGCGGTACGAGGCGTTCGGCGGCGAGCCGCTCGTGTTCCACTCGGGCTCCTACCGCGTCGCGACGCGCCATCCGGAGCTCGATGGACGGTGACACCCCCGGGGTTCGAGAGGAGGGACAGGTGAGGAAGATCGCGATCGTGGGGGCGGGTCAGGCGGGCCTGCTCGCCGGGCACGCGCTCGTGCTCAAGGGTTACGAGGTGACGCTGTACTCGGACAAGACGCCGGAGGACTTCCTGACGAAGTCGCGTCCCACCGGGGTCGCCGCCCGCTTCGACATGGCGCTCGACTTCGAGCGCGAGCTCGGGCTCGAGCACTGGGGCGACGAGGCGCCGCACGGGCAGGGCGTCCACCTGCACTTCCTGCCGAAGCAGGGAAACGTCCTCGTCACCCTGCTCGGCCGGCTCTCCGACCCGTTTCTCGCCATCGACCTGCGCATGCAGAGCGCGACGTGGATGCGCGAGCTCGACGAGCGGGGCGGCCAGATCGAGATCGGCAACGTCAGCCTCGAGCGGCTCGAGGAGATCGCCGCGGGAAACGACCTGACGCTCGTCGCCGCCGGCCGCGGCGAGATCATGAAGCTGTTCCCACGCGACGAGGCCCGGACGACGTACTCGGAGCCGCAGCGGTTCCTCGCCATGGTCAACGTCACGAACGTGCCGATGGAGATGCCGTACGCGCCCTGGTTCCGGCCGGTGAAGTTCAACTTCTTCGCCCCCTACGGCGAGGCCTTCTGGGTGCCGTGGTACTCGAAGGGCCGCCAGCAGTGCTGGGGGATGCTCGTGGAGGCGAAGAAGGACGGCCCCTTCGACCGCTTCCGCGACTGCACGAGTGGGGACGAGGTGCTGCAGCGGACGCAGCAGCTCATCCGCGAGTACATGCCGTGGGACGCCGAGGTGTTCGCGGAGGCCGAGGTCTGCGACGAGAACGCCTGGCTGGTCGGGCAGCTCACGCCCGAGGTGCGCCAGGTCGTCGGCACGCTGCCCTCCGGCCGCCACGTGATGGCGATCGGCGACACGGCCCATTCGCTCGACCCGATCGGCGGCCAGGGCGCGAACAACGGCAACAAGATGGTGCGGGTCGTCACCGAGGAGATCGCCGCCCGAGAGGACCGGCCGTTCGACGCCGACTGGATGCGGGCGACGTTCGACCGTTTCTGGGAGCGGCACCAGTGGATCGAGAAGTTCAACAACACGTTGCTCGAGCCGCTCACCTCCGCCGGCCGCCTGCTCCTCGTCTCCCAGTACGGCAGCGACGCGAAGCCCGACAACGACAGCCCGCAGCAGAAGATCGCGGACATGTTCATCGAGAACTTCAACGATCCGCTCCTGCTCACCGAGGCGTTCCACGACTCCGACCGAGCGAAGCAGGTGATCGGCGAGGCCTTCGGCTCGCGCTGGCTGCCGCCGTTCGCGAAGGGCGGCCGCAGGATCGCTGCGGCGCAGCTGCGGCAGCGGCTGGGCCGGCCGGCCGGGCATCCGGGGACGGAGGAGGTGAGATGAAGCTCGAGGGAAAGGTCGCGATCATCACCGGCGCGGGCAGCGGCATCGGCCAGGCGACGGCGCGCCGGTTCGCCCAGGAGGGGGCACGGCTCGTCCTGAACGACGTCGTCGAGGACTACCTGCGCGGGCTGGAGGGCTCGCTCGACGGTGAGTTCCGCACGGTCATCGGCGACGTCGCGCTGGAGGAGACGGCGCAGCGGCTCGCCGGCACGGCGCGTGAGGAGTTCGGCCGGATCGACGTGCTCGTGAACAACGTCGGGCACCTCTACGTGGCCGAGATCACGGAGCTGCCGGTCGAGGAGTGGGACGCGCTCATGGCGACGAACGTCCGCAGCATGTTCCTCTGCTGCAAGCACGTCATCCCCTCGATGCTCGAGCAGGGCGGCGGCTCGATCGTCAACCTCTCCTCGATCAGCGCGTTCATCGGCCAGGAGGCGGAGGAAAGCGGACCGAGCTTCTTCGCCTACAGTGTCACGAAGGCCGGCGCGCGCCAGCTGGCGACGAGCCTTGCGACGCGCTACGCGAAGCAGGGCATCCGCGTGAACGCGGTCGCCCCGGGCGCGACCCGCACTCGCCAGGTGCGGCACTTCATGCCGGACCTCTCGCAGGAGGCGGAAGACGCGATCTGGGAGAACGCGGGCGCGCAGGGCACGCCGATGGGACGCGTCGGGAAGCCGGAGGAAATCGCGGCCGCGATCGCCTTCCTCGCCTCGGACGAGGCGTCGTTCATCACCGGCGCTACGCTCGTGGCGGACGGTGGCTATCTCGCGCGGTAGCCACACGTTCCGACATTCCCGACACTACTTGTCGTGTTTATGAGATAGCTTCAGGGTGTGCGCGCGAGCCGCCTGGT
>JBOHAW010000163.1:0-4853 GCA_050697975.1 Gaiellaceae bacterium | reverse complement strand
TTCGAGGAGCACGTGCGGGCCGCGCTCGACTCGATCCCGCCGGAGCTGGCGGGCGCGCTCGAGAACGTCGCGGTCGTCGTCGAGGACGAGCACCCCGAGGATCCCGACCTGTTCGGGCTCTACGAGGGGATTCCGCTGCCCGAGCGGAGCTCGCACGACAGCGGCCGCCTGCCCGACCGGATCGCCATCTACCGGCTCCCGCTCGAGGAGTCGTTCCCCGATCCGGCCGAGCTCGAGGAGGAGATCCGCATCACCGTCCTCCACGAGCTCGCCCACTACTTCGGGATCGACGAGGACCGGCTGGCGGAGCTCGGCTATGACTGAGCGCACGCAGCGCTGAGCCGTGGTCACCTTCCTCGAGGTGGTCGCGATCGTGGCCGGCGTGGTCGGTCTCGGCGTGCTCGTCGCCTTCTTCGTCGGTCCGTGGAAATGAGCCGGGACGGTCTGTCGTTCTAACGGGCATGAGGACACTGGCCGACATACACGCAGAGATCGACCACGCCAGTGCGCGCAGGATCGATCTCTGGAACGCGCTCGGCGAGGGGCACGACGTTGCCCTGGCCGCCGAGCTGAAGCGGCTGAACGAGCATCTCGACGCGCTCTGGGCCGAGCACCGCGCGACCCGGGCGCAGCTGCGCTTCGGCGACCGCACGCGCATCGTCGCGCGGGCGCGGGCCGAGGAGCGGCTCGAGCGGGCCGCCTAGACACGACCGAATCAGCCCGCTCGCGACCGGCGAGCGGGCTACCTGACGGAGGGCTCGAGGAACGCCGGCAGCGCGCTGCCGAGGTCGTCGACGCGCTCGGGGACGAGGCTGTAGAGGACGTAGTAGCCCTCGCGCCGCGTCGTCAGCAGGCCCGCCTCGGCGAGCACGCGCAGGTGCTTGGAGAGCCCCGCCTCGCTGATGCCGATCAGCGGCGCCAGCTCCTGCGTCGAGCGCGGCCGCTCGGCGATCAGCTTCAGCGCCCGCAGCCGGGTCGCGTCGCCCGCGGCACGGAGCACGCGCAGCAGCTCTGCCGAGGGCAGCTCCTTCCGCGCCGCGCCCTGGACGAACGGGGCCGGGTAGACGAGCGTGAGCGGCCACGGCTCGTCGCAGTTGATGCGCACGTGCGGCCAGACGTAGACGCTCGGCACGAGTACCAGCCGGCGGTCGCCGTCGATCTCGACCGTGTGGTCATGGGGGACGTCGATCCCGAACTCCTCCTGCTCGGCGTCGACGCGGAGCTGCGGCCAGAGCCCGAGCAGGAGCGAGTAGAGCCCGTGCTCCGCGAGCTGGCGACCGGCGGCGCTGACCGCGTCGGCGAGCTGCGGCTCGATCCGGCTCCACTCAGCCTCGAAGGCGGCCTCCCAGTACGCCTCGAGCAGATCGGCGAGCCGGGCGGCGAGCGCGGGCGGGTCGTCGAAGACGACCGAGACGAGCTCCTCCGCGTCGGGCCCGACGAGGCGCGCGTTGGCGAGGATCGCGGCGCGGACGTCCGGGTCGTCGAGATGCGGGTCGCGGGGCTCCCGTCCGCCGTGGTCGTAGACGGGGCGCGTGAGCTCATACGCGACGGTCTCGGCGTCGAGCTCGCGCAGGCGCCCCAGCTCGGCCTCGAAGCTCGCGTACTCGGCGGCGTCGTTCGGAAGGAAGACGTCCGGGAAGGTCCGGCGGTACAGGAAGGAGAAGCCGGCGATCTCGCGCTTGAGGGCCGGGGCGAGGCGGCGCATCGCGCGCACCCAGGGGTGCTGGAGCGGGTGGTGCTTCGGCTCGACGAGGACGTGGAGGCTGAGGACGTACGTGCCGGTCAATGGCCCGCCGGCTCGTGCCCCTCGTCCTGATCGCCGGTCTACTCGGCACCGGAGGAGGGCAAGCCCGTCCCGTCGCGACCACGCTGCGCGCGGTGGTCGGGCCCCGGTCTGCTCTCGTTCGCGGACGCCGAGGGCAGGCCCGTCACGCAGCTCGCGCCCAGCGGCTCCACGATTGAGGTGGACGATCGCTCGGCCAGCCACAGCGTCCACGTCGCCGGCCCGGGAGTGCGGCTCGACTCCGGGCTCGGGTTCGAGGGCACGACCACCTGGACGGCGACGTTCCGCGACGGGGTCTACAGCGTGGTCTCCGACCCGCAGGCCGACACGCTGGCGCTCGCGTTCACGGCCGGCTCGCCGCCGCCGCCCACCCTGTGCGCGACAGTGACGGACGGTGCGATCGCCCTCCGGCGCGGCGACGGGAGCGCGCTCACGCAGCTCGATCCCGGCGCGTACGCGATCGCCGTCGACGACTCGTCGGCGTCGGACAGCTTCGTCCTACCACTTCTTCTCGGCCCGGCGGCCGGAGACCCTCTGCGGCACCTTCCGCGTCGGCTCCGCCGCCGACCAGCCGGTGTCGAAGGTGCTGATCGCGACGACGGGATCGGACTTCGCGATCTCGCTCGTCGGCTAGACCCTATGACGGCTGAGTAGCCGTGAGCGAGTAAAGGCCGGACCCTTTCGTAGATCGGGGGTTTGTCTGGCCGGAGACTGGCTCCGGCTGACCCCATACGAAGGGAGGGTCCGGCCGTGACCGCAACGAAGACATGGGTGGGGCTCGACGTCCACGCCCTGCTCGGAAGCAAGACGCCGCGCGCCTCCGGCGACCGGATCAAGACGGACCGCAAGGACGCTGAGCCGCTCGTGCGGCTGCTCCTGGCGGGGTCGCTGACGACCGTCGCTGTGCCCAGCGAGCCGTTCGAGGCGGCGCGCGATCTCGCTCCCGCGCGCGAGCAGGTGCGGGCCGACCTGGGGCGCGTCCGTCACCGCCTCTCGAAGCTGTTGCTGCGGCACGGCCGCGTCTTCGACCGCTCGGGCGGGACGTGGACGCAGCAGCACCGCCGCTGGCTCGCCGGCCAGCGCTGCCGGCACCAGCCGAGCGAACTACCTGGCCGCCATCGACGGGCTCGTCGCCCGCCGCGCCGCCCTCGACGAGCGACTCTCGCGGCTCGCACGGGAGCCAGCGCTGTGGCCAGTCGGGCGAGAGCGAAACCGGCGGCGGGCTCACCAAGACCGGCTCCGGCTACGCGCCAGCCCGAGCAGGTGCTCCAGATCGCCTGGCGCGCCCAGCGCACGCCGGCGACGCATCCAGGGCCCTGGGGTACCCAACCCCCGCATAGCGGACTGGCACAGCCGTCCAGCGCCCCGGCGCCTCCCCCACGAGCAACACCACCCCCGGTCAACGACTGGGCGACACAGCCTGCGCGCTTGACAAAACGCGCGCCACGGGCCGAGGTCCTTCACCGTGCGGCTGACCGGCGGGGACTACGCGTTCCTCTGCGACCCGCACACGCAGACGATGCTCGGCGGCTTCACGGTGCCGCGCGCCGCGCTCCGCCGCCTGACCGCGACGCTCGCGCCCGGCGGCGTCGTGAGTCTGAGCGGCGCGGGCGGGCTCCGCGCGGGGACCGTGGTCGTGACCGTGCGCGACCGTTCCTCGAAGCTCGGCTTCCGCCTCGCCGGCCCGGGCGTGTCGCGTCAGACGGGCGCGGCCTTCCGCGGCACCGTCGCGTGGCAAACGGAGGAGAACCGATGAACCTGCGTGCGCTCATTCCGATCGTCGTCACGCTGGCCGTGCTCGGCGGCGCAGCAGCGGCACACGCGGCCGGTGCACCGCACGCGACGTCCGCCCCGCAGCAGCGCTGCGGCACCCACAAGGTCGTGTTCAAGAGCGGCTTCATCACCGTACAGGTCGCCTGGCGGGTTTCCGCGACGGGCGTGTCGTGCGGGGATGCCGTCAAGATCGTCCGCATGCTGGCCAAGAAGCCGCTGCCGTCCAATCGGGCTCCGTTCCCGGGCACCTATGCCGGTCTACCGTGCACCGGAACGGAACAGTGGGTCATCGGCGGGCGCGCCGTGCTCGCGGTCGAAAGCGAGATCAGCCCGGAACCCGCATAATCAAGCCAGACGGGGCGTTAGCTCAGCTGGGAGAGCGCCGGCTTTGCAAGCCGGAGGTCGCCGGTTCGATCCCGGCACGCTCCATGACTGACATTGCACGAACCGCGATGTTGCGGACGCCCGGGTTATCGCTTCAACCCGGTCTGCCGGCGCATGGCGGCCGCGGCAGGCGGAGGGCGTAGATTCCGCCGGTGAGCTTCACCGTCGGGGCTGACGCGTACGACCGATTCATGGGCAGGTATTCAGTGCTGCTTGCCCCCCAGCTCGCCGATTTCGCGGCGGTCGCCGCTGGTCAGCGAGTGCTCGATGTCGGCTGCGGCCCGGGCGCGCTCACGGCCGAGCTGGTCACGCGGCTGGGACCGGACGCCGTGTCGGCCGTCGATCCTTCGGAACCCTTCGTTGCAGCAGCTCGAGAGCGCCACCCCGGGGTCAGCGTGCGACGCGCTGCGGCGGAGCAGCTTCCGTTCGGAGATCAGGCGTTCGACGCCGCCTTGGCACAACTTGTCGTTCACTTCATGGCAGACCCCGTCGTGGGACTTCGCGAGATGGCGCGCGTGACGCGCAAGCAGGGTGTCGTGGCAGCCTGCGTTTGGGATCACGCTGGCGGCCAGGGGCCGCTCAGCCTGTTCTGGGAGGCGGCGCACGAGCTTGATCCCGACGTCGAGGATGAGTCGCAGCTTGCCGGTGCCCGCGAGGGCCACCTTGCGCAGCTGTTCCAGGCAGCCGGTCTGCGCGAAATCGAGGAGAGCGCTCTTTCAGTTGGCGTCGAGCATCCGAGCTTCGAGGATTGGTGGGAGCCGTACACGCTCGGCGTGGGCCCCGCCGGCGACCACGTCGCACGGCTCGACGATGCAGAGCGGCAGAGGCTGCGCGACCGCTGCCGCGACCGATTGCCGGAGCCGCCCTTCGATATCCCCGCCGACGCGTGGGTGGTCACGGCGACGGCTTGAGC